>JAGBUF010000354.1 GCA_017630975.1 Paraprevotella sp.
AGATCTATTGATTCATCATAACTGGTGAATTTGTCATCAGATTTAAATACCTCTTTCCCTAATTTAGGTGGGTTAATAGATTTACAAACAAGTTGAAAAATGTCTTGTTTACAACATGTTGAAACATCAATATGTATATTATAAAAAGCTCTATCACCTATGGAATCCAATGTTGAGGGTAAAAAAGTTGTAGTTTCTATTATTCTGCTATTCTCAAATGCGTTAGAAGAAATTATGCGAACACCTTCCATTACATCACCAATACAATTTTCTATATCTTGATAATAAAGAACTGTCGTGTCAGTAGAACATATACAACGATAACTAATAGGGGTATCAGGATAATTTTCATCTACCATTTCCACCTCTTTACAAGATAAATTATTGTCCGAAACTCTTAATTTAATTTCAGGATAACTATTACGCCAATCATATTCCGCGAAGTCGGGGTATTGACCTGTTATGACAAACGTAAGAGACTTCCAACGATTACTTTTTAAAGCAATAGCATTATCCGAAACATACTCTAACATTTCCGGAAGAATAATTAGAGTCTTAGGAATATATTCAGAACTAGTATATTCGAGCGTACAATTAAAAGCATTCTTGGGAAGACTATCTATTTCAGCATATTTTAAATCTAAAACATCCAAACTTTTCAGGATGTTATTCCGTATAAAAGCATAATCATCTTCCGATAATTTACCAGTAATGCTTAAATAACTTATACTGCCTTTATCGTAATCTTCCAATAAAGATTCTAAACTCGTGCCGTCCACGTGAACCGTCACAGTATCACTTTGTGCCCTCATTCCACAAATAGCACAAAGTACTAATATCGTAGTAATTAATATCCTTCTCATACGCTCACGGTATTATTTTTATGGTTTCACATTCTCCATTCTCTAATTCTACACGTAAGAGTAAAGGAGATTTTGGCAAATTGGATTTTTTTAAAAAATATCTGTTATTATCAATCCTTTCTTGAAGAATCAAATTGCCTCGTAAATCATAGATAATTATTTCTGACATTGTGTCTCTTGAGCGAATCAGATAAGTATCCTTTGTTCGCGCTATTTCCAATATCTTTTTATCAATAGCACTACGATTGCTCACTGTTATAATCTTTTTACCATTGAGGTAAAAAATTTCCACATCGCTCCAATCACGATGATTCAAATAATCTTCCTCTGCACCTTCAGGTACATATAAATCCCATAAGTGATCATATTTAAAAATATTTTTACCTAATGAAGGTGGGGTTATTGCATTACAATAAAGCGTCTCAAAATCAGTTCTAATAAAGGCACAGTCTCCGATTGATTCTATTGTTGAAGGTAATATTATATTTATAGTCCTTACTTCTCTAAATTTTGCACCAGCTATATATTTGGTTCCTTCTAGGATTTCTACATCATTACTATAATTGGGGAATTCATTATATTCAAAAAGTTCTCTTTTAAAAAAACTCATGGGGTGAAAATAGAAGTATGTTCCGTCTTTTGAATAAATAGAACACAAAGGCCCATTATCATAAGTTTCAAAATAGGGCTTGTCTTCTTTTAAATATGGATTATCTTTACTAACTCTTAGTTCATTTATTTCGCAATAATCAATATAATCGTCATCAACTTCAAAAGTTTCTTCTTCGATTTCAGGAAAATGACCAGTTAATATTATTGTAAGCCAATAAGCATTAAAAACTTTCTTCCCAATATATTCCAAACATTCAGGGAGAATAATTGTAACATAATTTGAATATTGAAAGAATCTATCCGGAATTCGTTTTAATTCAAAATGCCGTAAATCATAAATATTAAAACGTCCACTTGCGAATTTCCCTTTTAAATAACTTATGTCTTCTTCAGTCGGAGTGCCGGTCAAACGCAAACATTCACCTCCTTGCTCCCATACTCCTTCCATTAACGACTCTAAACTTGCAGTTCCGTCCACATGAATCTTAATCGTATCTTGTTGTGCCTTTACACTACACACTGCGAAAAGCACCAATAGCGTAGAAATAAAGTACTTTTTCATGGCTGTATGGATTTATTTGCGAGAAAGTTAGCAAAATAATCTTTACAACCAATTGTTTGATGTGATTTTAACGTTTAATTTGATGAAAAACAGGATTTATCCTCGGGATTCCGGCAACATTACTCCGTGTTCGCATTAACTTTTTTCTCCCCAATCACCACCCCATTAGCGGTGTTGCGCAATACAACTTCCGGTGCCTCTGTTGATAGATTGAAGGCGTATGCCATATCCTTTTCCGGCAACAGCACCATCAAAAAATCTGATTGTTTTTCTTGCTTAGGAACCGACAACTCCACCGTCACTGCATCCTCTGTCACTCTTGTAGCAAACATCACACTATCATTCAACTGCAACTGAACGCTATCGCCCTTGAAACCGGTTTCTAACAGTACTTCATAACGTTGCATGGGGGAGATTGTTTCCGCTGCCCCTTGCGGGAAGCACCACATCCAAAAGAACACCACAACACCGAACACCACTATAGCCATCGCCATAATAGCAAACATAAACTCAAAGTTATGGTTTAGTTTTTTCTTCTTCATTTCTTCGGACTAAGAATCTTCTTATAACGCTCCGGATCTGCCAATATCTCTAACGCAGCCTCTACCGCCTTGTCATCACGCAATTGATGTTCCAATGCCCCCTTACGGAAATAATAACGAGTCACGATGTCATTTTCCAATAGAGGACGAATGTCCTTTTTGGAACGTTCCAAATCAATAGATACATCGCCAACCATCTTCTTTGCCAATGCCTCAAACTCTTCCTTCGCCACCTCGTAACAACCTTCAAAACGAGCAGTGCGCTCCAGTAGTTTCATCACCTCCTCTGTGCGACGCTTATAAGTGAAATCACTGGATTTTACCAATTCAACGAATTGTGCATAATCCTCGTCGGACAAGGTAAATTCTCCCGGCACATCTATTTCGGGGTGCGATGCCACAAACTGCCCCACATACTCCAACAATACATCAGATGCCGCAATATCATAGACGATAGAAGGCAAACTGTCCGGTGTCACCACACAATCGGGATTGATACCTCCACCATCACGCACCTCACGACCGGCTGCCGTCTTGAACACCTTTGTCAAACTGTCAGGAACGGTTCCTGCCGAACCATCGGGATTCAAATGACGGTAATCATAAGCTTGTATGCAACGACCACTGGGAATATAGTAACGGCTGGTCGTCACTTTCATACTACCATGATAAGGCACTTCGCGAATCATTTGTACCAAACCCTTTCCGTACGTCTTTGTTCCCACGATGACTGCACGGTCTAAATCCTGCAACGCTCCGGACACAATTTCGGCGGAGGATGCTGACGAACCATCTACAAGCACAACCAACGGAATCTCCGTATCCAACGGCTCTTTCTTACTATAATGTTCTGCATTGACCGATGCCAATTTCCCTTTTGTGTATACTATCTTCTTGCCTCGTGGCACAAATAAATTCGTCACTTCAATCGCTTCACTCATTGGACCACCGGGATTGCCACGCATATCCAATACCAACGAACGGGCTCCTTGTGCTTTCAGTTCTACTATGGCACGACGTACATCGCGCGAACACCCCTCAACAAAGCGGTCAAAAAAGATATACCCCACCTCATCATTGAGCATTCCATAATAGGGGACAGGCGGCATGACGATATTCTCACGTGTCACTTTGAACACCAAAGGTTGCTCCTCACCACTGCGTTTCACCGAGATTTCAAAGGTTGTACCCGGCTCTCCACGCAACAGTTTACTGACTTCTGCATTGCTCATACCTTTAACATCCTTGCCTTCGATACTCAT
>JAGBUF010000355.1 GCA_017630975.1 Paraprevotella sp.
ATAATCGCCATCCCACCAGATGCCTTCTGTGGGATTGGGTGCAGTATGCTCATGAATCAGTTCACCTTTTGCATCATAAACTCCACCCATGGTTGACCACATTTCCCAGCCCAAATGATTCGGGTCAATATCCATACATTCACCACGACCCACATCGCCCACTGCGCCTAAGTACCATTTCTTAATCGCCTTTCCTGTAGCAGCATCATAAAGTATTTGTCCCAACATATCACCGGCATTCTGCTGTATGGCAAAAGTCTCTAAACCGGGGCGTTCAGGGTCGATGTCGCTCGTACGGAAACGGTCGCCATGGGCTATGCCCGGATTGTTGAGCGTGCTACCATCCTCGTTCATGGTATATCCTCCGGTGAGCATTTCATCCTTTCCATCGGCATCCACATCGGCAATTCTTATCTGATGGAAGGCAGGACCTCCTGTCGGTTTACAGAACAGTTCTTTCCACCCTCCCGCTTTGCCACTTGAGAAATCAAAGGCAAAGGCTGAATTATAGTAGGCATGCCCTCCGTTCGTATAACGAATGTGCCACTCCATAATGACAGCCGGATGCACACCATCGTGATAGAACACTCCGACGTGCCCCACGTGTTTGTTATACTCATCACCCATCAACGAACTCCTATTGGTTCTGTTGTATGCCGAATTATAGGTCTGTTCCACACTGCATTTCTCACGTCCTGTCATACCATCCACCACCGTCATGTAACGTGGTGCATTACGTGTGGCTTGCGTTTCATAATTGATAATACCATCGCCGTCGGTATCGCCTGTCGTATGACCATTCACATAAAGTCCGAAAGTTTTATGGGTGGCATCCCAAAACTGCGTTCCATCGCTCGTTTGACACACAACATCAGCCTTACCATCACAATCCATATCGTATGCCAAAATCATATCGTCCTGACCAGAGCAACTTAATTCGTTCGGTCCTAACTTCACTGTCCACAGATGCTCTCCGGTGCGCAAATATCCCTCAATGTAATTGTCTAATCCCGTAGAAACGCTTTTTCGATTCACTACATAATCCATCTCGCCATCACCATCCAAATCGGCAGGCCACACGTAATCGGTCGTATAATTGGCTGTTGCCAAAGGCGACGCTGCAAAACTTATCTGCATAAACATATTACGCAAATCGCGACTCTTCATGACATACGGTGCACTCATCTCTGACTCCACACCATTAACAATAGCACTTACAGCTATGCTACTCCCTACCGGAACAACTCCGGTTGTCGTTGCATAGTTGGTATTGGTCAAAGGAGTGCTGTTTATCTTTGAACCATTGACGTACAAGTTGTAAGTGACATTTTCAGGTTCTTGCGCAAAACGTCGCCATGTTACTGTCACACTTGTTCCGTTCTGTGCAGCGACAACACCACGACCCAACGTCTGTTGTATACGTTGCGCTGAAATTTGAAGTGTTCCACATAGGAACAACAATCCTCCTATAAGAATCTTTTTCATGGTATATCTTTTTTAGTTTCTTTCATTATTACTCCATCGTCAGCATGCGGAGCAAGCCATTTCAAGAACTCTACTTCCACAATTCTCAGTTCGTTCTTCTTGTCTGCATCCTGACTTTTATACAAATCCAGTTCTCCCTCGACAGGAGCTACCAACTCGGTAATTCCACTGAACGCATCGTCACTCTTGGCACTTCCTTTCAGACGAATGGTTATGGTGGATGCTTGAACTGGGCGTAAAGGCAGATGCACATATCCCAAACTAATAGGCGTCTCGCCCTCCCACACAAGGGTGGAATCAGCTAATATTTCTATTGGATAGCGACGTTTACGCCAACCTGTCAGTTTCATACACACCTCGTCAACTACTTCGGGTTTCTTGAGCGTGTAGGTGATCCATGCCGTCGACAAGCGTCCGTCGTTGGTCCATTCACTGCGTTCATTGTCATCATGACCATAACCGGCCTTCTCCTGATTCGCACCGGCTTTGACATCGGCAATCTCCACACTCAGCTTCGTATCTTTGTAAGATGGTGTCGTCGGTGTTGCGCCATTGGTCAAATTCAAAGGCAAGGCATCGCTTGCAAAATATGTGCTGTAACCATCCTTCATACTTACTTTCTCACTTCTCCACCATAGCACTTCGGTTATAGGCAGTCCATCGGCGACAGCACACAATTTGAGCGTTCCGGCATGGCGAGTTGAACGTATCAGTACCCGACTCACACCACACTCCAAAGGAAGACGGGAAGAAAGAATATAATTTTTAGGCGTACCTGGCAAGTCGTCCGCTCTGTTTCCGGCAATACCGCCCAAAAACTCTCCCGGACCTTCCAATCTGTAATTTATCATACGGAAATCCGTCGGGCATAACCTACCATCTTTGTCCACCGCCTTAACCGTAACCAGAACCATATCCGCGCCATCGGCTTTAAAGCCATCTGGGGCAGTTTCAAGCGTCAAACGCAATGCTACTGCCTCACCAACCGTTGTCAATGTGTCTGAGGAAAGGACATTCCCTTGCTCATCATAACCTACTGCCACCAACTGACCGGGCTCAAACGTCACTTTGTCGAATGTATGTAAAAAGGCATACTCACGATGACCTGAACCTAAGTTTTTGCCATTAAGAGTTAAACGCACTTCGGGTGCCGTTGAAGCTACATAGACCGGTTTCACTGTTCCTGAAGCATAATTCCAATGACCTATGATATGTGTCCGTTCCTGCTCATTGTCCACCCAACCATTCCACATTACTTGATGCACATAGAACGATTCCTTCGGTAAGCGCATGGCATCAACCACGCCACTTGTACGATAGTTAGACTCACCGCGAGCATGGGTATTCGTGTCGGAGAAGATGATTTTCACCCCTCCGCTACTGCTTCGCTTTCCCTTTCCGGGACGTTCCACCCAATACTCGTGCCAACGTCTGATGTGCTCAACAGCAAACAAGTCTTGATTTTGATTGTACGCCGAAGCATCCGCCCCCTTGTATAAAGGTCCGTCACCATGTTGATGATAGGGATAGGTCCAATCGTCCCAATATCTGCGCATACCTTCGTCGCGACAATATTCCATCGCCCACATAGGGTGTTTGGCGCTCTTGTTGATGTACAACATCTCACCGCCATACTCTGAACTATCCACATCCAACATCTCTCTACTGCCGATAGCGCGTCCGCCATACGGGTCAAATTGATCGCGCAACGCTTTCATTTCCAAAAGATGCTCTTCAGATATGCCTTTATTTCCACATTCATAAAAGATAATACTTGGATTATTCCTGTTATAGATAATAGCATCGCGCATCAATGCCACTCGCTGTTCCCAACGCCGTCCGTCTACATCACGCTCAGCATCACCGGCCGGCATCGCCTGCATCAAGCCCACTCTATCACACGACTCCACATCTTGTTTCCAAGGTGTCACATGCATCCAGCGCACTAAGTTTGCTCCGCTCTCTACCATCATCCGATTACTGTAATCACTCATCCATGCAGGTACACTCATGCCCACCGCAGGCCATTCGTTACTGGTACGTTGAGCATAACCTTTCATCTGTATGACACGGTCGTTTAACCATATTTTCCCCTCTGCAAAGCGTGTCTTTCGGAATCCGGTGCGCGTCGCCACTTCATCCGTTACTTTTCCATCACGAATCAGTCGTGATTTTACCGTATATAAATAACCATAACCATGACTCCAGAAATGTAAATCGTCCACCTTCCCTGATACATTCAAGGTAGCGGTTGCTCCAGAAAGTATCTCTTGAGACGTTCCTCGCATCGTTGCGACAGATTGCCCATTTGCATCAAAAATTTCCGCTTCATATATCACATGCTCAGCTGTTCCGCTCTCGTTGCGAACCTCACTTTCTATATGTACTACCGCCGAGTGCTGAGCACAATTCATATCGGTAGCATATACATACACACCTGTGGTTCCTAAATTACTATAAAGCGGTAATGTCTGATAAATTTTACCACATAAATGCAGTTTGACATGCTTGGGAATACCTCCATAATTGGCATTGAAATTCTTATCGTTCCATTGGTAACGGCTATACTTATGCCCTCTCTCACGATATTGCCAATTGTTATCCACACGAACAGCAATAAGATTCTTTCCTTTTTTTACATAAGAAGTCAGGTCCATACCAAACGCCATGACACCATTCTCATGATAGCCGACGTGCTGTCCGTTGACATATACATCAGCTCCTTGTCGCACCCCCTCAAATTCTATGAAGACCTTTCCTTGTATTGCCTTTTGCGATAGTTTAAAAGTTTTGTAATACCACATCACTGTATCCGTCAGTTCATGGATACTTTTGCAAAATGCTTCTTCGCCGTTGAAAGCACGAGGCAAGGATACCATTGACGATCCTTTGATTGATTCGGCACTTTCAGCATCCTCAAACATCTGAACAGGCAAATCTCCTATATACAAATGCCAATCCAAATCAAAATTCAACACCTGACGCTGCCCTGAAGCGTGTAACAATGGTGTACCACAGAATAGTAACAAAGACAAAATCAAGGTTTTAATTCGTTTCATGGTATTATATTCGTTCTAAGGTTGGCAACAAAGTTAGTATTTTATGTTGCAATAGTATTGAAATATTAAGGAAAATATAAAAAAAAGGACTCTGATTGTTTATCATAAGAGTCCTTTTCATATTCCTTATTTCTTGGGGAAACGACGTGCCCACCCCTCTTCCGAGAAATCAGGTTCTTCACCTTTCATTTCTTTTGTTGGTTGAGGATTGAAGAATTGTTTCCAATCATCCTTCGTATATTTTTTCCCGCGGGCAGCAGTATAGCCACGTTCCTCACGACTCGGTTTCTGTTTCTTTTCCTGTTGTTTTTTCTCAGCAGGACGTCCTTTTCTTTCGTTTTTGTTTTTTGAGTCCTCGCGACGACCTTTCTTTTCGTCACGCCTACCACCTTTACGTTTATTATCCCTACCGCTATCACTCGCTTCTCCTGTTGCCACCTCTACAGTTACCTTACGTCCCTTAAAATGGATGGAGGAAAGAGATTTTACCACTCGGTCTGCTTCTTCCTCTGCCACTTCAAAGAAAGAGAAACTCTTCATCAGGTCAATACGTCCGATTTCTACCTTGCCTTGAACATTGTCATTGACCAATTTCATCACCTCCTTAGCATAGAAACCATCTACCTTACCCAAATTCAAGAACAAACGAGTGTATCCTTCCTCTGCCTGTCTACCATTGCGCTTGCCCTTCTTCTGGTTTTTATCAGAGGATGATGACACCTCCTCTATCTCCGGTGCATTGGCATAGTATTGTAAGAAACGACCAAACTCACGACTGACTACACGTTTAATCAAATCTTCCTTGTCCAACCATTCCAACTTACGATATACTTCTGGCAGGAATTGTTCAATTTCTTCTTCATCCACCTCTACACGCTCAATATCATCTATCACCTTGTAGAGCTGTTTGGCACAGATTTCCTTACCGCTGGGCAGTTCACCTTTCACAAACTCTTTGCCAATGACTTTCTCTATCTCACGCACCTTTGCCTTTTCGCGAGTATGGATGATACAGATGCTGGTTCCTTTCTTACCGGCACGACCGGTACGTCCGCTACGGTGTGTATAATTCTCCGTATCATCGGGCAAACCATAATTGATGACATGTATCAAGTCTTCCACATCCAATCCTCGGGCTGCCACATCTGTCGCCACCAGGAATTGAATACGATGCTGACGGAATTTTTGCATTGTCAAGTCACGCTGCTGTTGAGAGAGATCACCGTGCAAAGCATCAGCGTTATAGCCGTCTTGTATCAGTTTATCCGCTATCTCCTGTGTTTCCATTCTGGTGCGACAGAAAATAATCGCAAAAATCTTAGGATAATAGTCCACTACACGTTTCAATGCCAAGTATTTATCCTTGGCATGTACCATATAATAAACATGGTTCACCGTTTCAGCCCCTTCGTTGCGTGAGCCCACCACAATCTCCTTCGCATCGCGCAAATATCGTTTTGCAATACGTTCAATCTCACGACTCATTGTGGCAGAGAAAAGCAAGGTGTTACGTTCTTCGGGCACACCGGCAAGAATCGTATCTATGCTTTCTGAAAATCCCATTGAAAGCATTTCATCAGCCTCATCCAAAATGACATTTTGCACTTTATCCAATGACGCAGCCTTGCGCTCCATCAAATCTATCAAACGTCCCGGTGTCGCAACTATCACTTGTACTCCTTTACGCAAAGAACGTATCTGACTTTCTATGTTGGTACCACCATACACCGGCAACACACGTACACCCGGAAGATATTTGGAATAATTCTCCAAGTCATCAGCGATTTGCAAACAAAGTTCACGCGTTGGACTGAGAATCAAAGCCTGTGTTTCCGTCCTGCCAGCATCCACCTTTTGCAAAATGGGAAGACCATAGGCTGCGGTCTTACCTGTTCCTGTCTGCGCCAATGCCACCACATCATTATTTACTCCCAAAAGATATGGAATTACCTCCTCCTGAACGGGCATAGGATGTTCATAACCCAATTCCTCAATTGCTTGTCTAATCTCGGCGGAGACACCGAGTTCTTCAAATGTTTTCAACTGTTTTTGTTTTATTGATTAATACCCCGATAGTACACGACGCAAAACAAAAACCCAATCATATCAGCCGATACAGACCTGCGCCGAAAACCATCACTCTTTTATTTTCGCATGCAAAGGTAACACAAAGAAACGGATTTTATGGAGATTAAGACTACTTATTCCCTTTTTTGTAGTAAGTTTGCAACAGAATCATTCAAAACAAAAAGGTATGAGAAAGGTCATTGGACTGGGAGAAACCATCATGGATATTATATTCAAGGGGCAACAACCCTCGGCTGCTGTCCCAGGCGGTTCATCGTTCAACAGCATCATCTCCATCGGGCGCTGCGGTATCCCGGCTGTATTCGTAGGAGAAACCGGGAAAGACGAGGTGGGACAGCGCATTGCAGACTTTCTCAAAGCAAATCATGTGCAAGACGATTATCTGAACATGAGAGAAGATATCAAATCTGCACTTTCATTGGCCTTCCTGAATGAGAATAACGATGCCAATTACTTGTTCTACAAACAGTCGCCGGTTTGTGATGTTAATGCTCCACGACCGAATGTTAAAGAAGGAGATATCATTCAATTCGGTTCATTCTATGCCATCAGCCCCGGCACAAGGGATTTTATGAGAAGTTTTCTGGAATATGCCAGCCAACAACAAGGCATCCTCTATTACGACTTGAACTTCCGTCGTTCCCACCAGCACGAATTGGAACAGTTACTTCCCATCATACACGAAAACTTCAAATGGACAGACATCGTGCGCGGTTCTGCAGACGACTTTGATATTATGTATGGCTCACGTGATGCAGAATTCATTTACAAAGAACACATCGCTCCATATTGTCCCATCTTCATCTGTACACATGGAAGTGAAGGAATTACCGTCTGCACACCCTTTAAAACCTTATCGTTTGATGTTCCTACCATTCAAACGGTTAGTACCATTGGAGCAGGTGATAATTTCAATGCAGGATTCATCTACGGACTTGTCAAACACAACATCATGAAAGGTCATCTCGCAACCCTCAGCGATGATGTTTGGGAAAAACTTATCCATTGTGGCAAACGTTTTGCAGCCAACGTATGCGCCAGCGTTCACAACTCCATTGATATTGATTATGGTAAAGAGTTACAGAAAGAACTTCTCGGATAAGGAATTACAAAAGAGCATATAACTCCTCCCAAGTACGGGCAACAGTCAGATATTCCTCCAATGGTACATTGACGAAATGCTTGCGGTCCAACTCCTGTAATACTTCATACAAACCGTCCCAAAATCCATTCAGATCAAACAGCACCACACGTTTTGCATGATAACCGATACTATGGGCTGCCATTACGGTGAAAATCTCGTCCAATGTTCCTATGCCACCCGGCAACGCCACCAAGATATCACTTTGCTCCACGAGAATGGCTTTCCGCTCGTTGAGGTCGCCACATGGAATGGTCACATCAATAAAATCGCTTTTTCGGCATTTCTTCTCCAAAATACCCGGTACGACGCCCACGACTTTTCCTCCCATTGCCTTTACACCACGGGCGATGCTTTCCATCAGTCCTGAATTGGCACCACCGTAGACCAAGGTCTTGCCATTCTCACCCAACCATTTGCCAAACTGTTCTGCCAACTCATAATATTGAGGCTCCAACTTGTTAGAGGCTGCACAAAAAACGCCTATCTTATCCATTTATTATAATTTTACCTCCTCCAGATTGATTAATCCATTCACAATAGCATATATCGTCAATCCGGCAGGGGAATGTATCTGCAATTTACGAGTGATATTCCTGCGATGCGTCATCACAGTATTTACAGAAATGAACAGATGCTCGGCAATTTCTTTGTTTGCCATCCCCTTGACCACACAAACGATAACCTCTTTCTCACGCTCGCTCAACGAATCGGTGGATGTTAATGTCTCCTCTATCGCATCTGCCTTAATATCCTCTTCCACACCTTGTTCTTGAAACTGCTCTTCCAGACGGACCACCGCCTCATAAAACAATGTATCCTCCAAATGACAATGATTGAACAGGTCTTCTTCCGTCATGTACAAATCAATCAACACTTCATTCAACAACTGTGCTTGACTATCAGTAGGGTAATATTTGATAATAATGTTTTTCAGTTCCGATAAGGTCTTTTCTATCTGCGCATGATTGTCTTGATGACGATGCGAAAGTTGATGGATATTGACTTCCGAATGGGTGCGAACTCCTTTCATCAAATCTTTCACGTAAGTATGTATATGTTTATCCTCATACTCCATGTGTCGACTCACTTCTGATGCGAATTCATCGTAGAATTTAAGAATAAGGAAAGCTATCTGGTTGTTTGCTGAACAATCCAATGCTTCAATCAGTTTACGACGGATGGATGGCAAACGAAATTTTACGAAATAGTCATGTGAACGATGCAGATAATCCATCAACGAAGGTAGCGATAAAGCCTCTACAATATCACCTATGTTATTGGTTCTACCATTGGAACGAATAAAATTGACCACAGCCAAAAACGTAGTAGCATCTACACCGGCAGTCGCACATGTCTCACCTACGGTATGGTCGCCAAACCCTAACGTAAGTCCAAATCGGCTCATCACTTGCAAAATACGATAATCCTCACAGATAATATCGCCCATCTGATTCGTTTCTTTGTATTTTTCAAACATAATCATTCATCGTTTACCTGATGCAAAGAACGTAAAAATATCCGACACAAACAATCACTATATTTAGGTATTCGCACCGATTCTCTAAAAAAAACGTTGAAAAATGGAATATTCATTACTCTTTGGATACATTAAGTTTCTTATCTTTGATAAGATAGGACGCGGTTCGGGATAACCAAAATTTAAGTAAACTTATTTTGTTTCTCCGCTCACCTTTCACTATCTTTGCAACGTTTTTGATAGCAGACCATGAATAACAGCAAAATATATTGGGAGGATTTAGGAGTTACGGTTGAAATCTCTGCATTTGAACCGGGAGATCATGTCGCAGAATATCATGTGATGCTCCATGTTGATCCTCAGCACGATCTGTTTGACGGACAACTGGAACGCATCTATAAGGCAGAAGAACGCCTTTTCAGTCTTCCACAACTCTGCGAAGCAAAAACTGTCTTCAAAAGATATTTCCTCAGCGATGCCACCAATCAGGAACCTTTGATGAAAAATGTTACCGATTGTTCCGTTTCTGTTATTCAACAACCCCCTCTTGACGGTAGTAAAATAGCAACATGGCTGTATCTCCAAAAAGGTACTGATGTGGAAAATATCAACGACACCATCGTGGTTTCCCACAACGGTTACCGCCATTTATGGAACATGGGCATGGTTAGTAATGAAGGAGATTCGGCTGCACAAACCACGAGTCTGCTCCAACATTATGAAAACACATTGCAGTCGTTCGGTGCCACACTGGCTGATCATTGTATCCGCACATGGTTTTTCGTAAGAGATGTAGACACACAATATGCCGGCATGGTAAAAGCCAGAAAAGAGTTCTTTACCGAGAAAGGGCTGACAGAACAGACTCATTACATCAGTAGCACCGGTATTGGCGGATTACCTGCCGACACCAAGGCTTTGGTACAATTGGGCGCATACGCCCTCACAGGTTTTGAGCCTCAGCAACAACGTTATCTATATGCACCCACTCATTTGAATCCGACCTACGAATATGGTGTTACTTTTGAACGTGGCACTATCATGGAATACGGCGACCGCTCGCATGTCTTTATCAGTGGTACTGCCAGTATCAACAACAAAGGAGAAGTGGTCTATGTCGGCGATGTCGTCCAACAAACAAAACGCATGTGGGAGAATGTAAGCACCTTACTTGAAGAGGCTGGTACTACTTTTGATGATGTTGCACAAATCATTGTCTATCTGCGCGACATTTCCGACTACGAAATCATCCAAGAACTGTTCCGACAGAAATTCCCGACCATCCCCACTGTCTTCACACTGGCTCCGGTATGTCGCCCCACTTGGTTGATTGAGATGGAATGTATTGCTATCAAGGAACAAAATAACGAAGAGTTCAGAGATTTCTAAATCTCACTCAAGATGCGAACCATTACCTTCATAATACTATATGTTGCTGCGCTTGTCTTGGGCGTAGCTACTTTTATTGAAGCAGCATATGGCACGCCGATAGCACTGGATATCATATACGGCACGGCTTGGTTCAAGACCTTATGGACCATCTTCATCGTCTTAATGCTGATGGTTCTATACAAAATGAATGTATGGAAACGTTTTCACATCCTCATTTTACACATTGCCTTTGCTTGTATCTTGATAGGCGCATTGACAACGGCTATCAGTTCGGAAAAAGGCATGTTACATTTAAGAGTGAACGCACCGCTTGAAAAGTTCGTGGATAAAGGAAAACACTTGCATCAACTGCCATTTACGCTCCGCTTGGATAGTTTTAAAGTAGAATACTACGAAGGAACGGAAGCACCGGCAGACTACGTCAGTCATATCACATGTAACTATCACGATGACACACCGGACACATCGGTCCGAGTCTCGATGAATAAGATCTTTTCATCAAAAGGTTACCGGCTCTACCAAACATCTTACGATGAAGATATGCAAGGTTCATGGCTCACTGTGAACCATGATCCATGGGGTACAAGCATTACTTATGCCGGATTTATACTCTTAGTCATCGGAATGATATATTCCCTCTGCTCTCCTCAATCGAGATTCCGAAAACTCCTGCGCCATCCATTGTTAAAAAAAAGTTGTCTGATTGTTCTATTCTCCTGTTCTTTCATTCATGCTCACGCTGAAAATTCCTTACCGGTCGTCAACAGGCGTCAAGCAGATAGTCTGCGAACTCAACAAGTCATTTATCATGACAGAACGACGATTCTCAACACATTGGCACATGACTTTGTACAAAAAGTTTATGGAAAGACGTCTTATAAAGGACTATCTGCCGAACAAATCATCAGCAGTTGGATGCTATATCCTGACGCATGGAATAATACACCTATTATATATATAAAGGATGCGACACTGCGCAAGCGCCTGAATATCAAAGGGGATTATGCCCGTCTTACCGACCTTTATGATCAAACTGAGTACAAACTGCAAGCCATTTGGCAACAAGAAAAGACCAAGCAAAGCAAATTATCCAAAGCCATCAGAGAAACCGACGAAAAAGTTGGACTCATCCTCATGCTCTTACAGGGGCAACTGATTCGTCCTATTCCAAATGACGTAACACCACTGCATGAACATCAAGTGATTGCAGAATTACTTTACAACAATATCCCTTTCAGTAAAATTCTTTTTATGGTCAATATCACCTTGGGGATTTTGGCTTTCGGTCTTCTACTGTATAGGATATTAAGACAAAAGGAAGAAGGGCATATCAGTCGCAGTA
>JAGBUF010000356.1 GCA_017630975.1 Paraprevotella sp.
AATGTATGGACTCTTTAAGACGATTGCAATGTTATACGCGAGTAGAATTGCGATTGAAACAGAGAGCAGACTATATTGCTGACGACAAGTTTGAGGCATTGTGTCAAAAAGAAATGTTCAGAATCATTGGAAAGGCAATATCAGAAATGCCTGAAGAGCAGCAACGAATCTTCTGCGAGATTAGGATGAATGGAATGAATTATAAGGAAGTGGCTGAAATGGAGGGTATAAAAAAACGGAGGGTGGAATATCAACTAAAATTGGCTACAGAAAAAGTGCGTAAGCATGTAGAGTATATGTACGGATAAGAAAAAGAGTAAGTAGTTTTTTTATATGGTTAACCGAACCGGGTTGGGGCTGTGATAGTTCTGACTCGGTTATTTTATATTTCTTTTGTTCAAAGCCCTTGTGTATCGTGCTGCATTCTTTCTATGCTCGCTGTAGTTGCGTGCAAAACTATGATATCCCGAGAAATCCTCTTTGGCACACATGTATAGATACTTACTAGGGGTGTGATTAAGTACAGCATCAATGCCCGCGATACTGGCGATGCGGATGGGGCCCGGTGGAAGTCCTTTGTTTTTGTAGGTATTGTAAGGGCTGTCTATCAGAAGGTGTTTGTGATAAATACGTCGTAACCCAAAGTCTTGCAGTGCAAATTTGACGGTAGGGTCTGCTTGTATCATCATGCCGATGCGTAGTCGGTTCAAGTACATACCTGCTACCATGGGTTTCTCGGCATTCCTGATTGTTTCTTCATCGACGATGGATGCCAGGGTACAGATTTCTACTGGCGACATTCCCAACAACTTAGCTTTGTGCATCCGTGCTTCATTCCAAAATTTGCGATGTTCCTTTTGCATTCTTTGCGCAAATTTCTCAATGCTTGTGTTCCAATACACCTCGTAAGTGTTTGGCACCAACATACAGACAATGGTGTGGGGCTCGTATCCGTATTCTCTACATATAGAAGAATCGGTTAGATACGTAGCAATGGCAGTGGAGTCAATCATCAGCCGTTTTCCTAATGTCTGTGCCAATTGAGGAATGGTTCTTACAGAGGGTACAACCAATTGAATAGGTGTTTGTTGCCCCCATTGTAATCGGTTGAATACCATGCGTATATTGTCATGCGGCGTTACTTTATAACGTCCACTCTTGACTTTGTAATCTCTCCAATGCACCATGAGATCAAACCCTTGCATGATTCTCGGTTGTCCCTTTTCAGAAAGTTTGATTTTTACGGAGTCCGCATTGTCGTCCTCGTCAATATATATATAGGTATCCTCAGTAATCTGAAATGTTTTGTCAAAAAACAGTTGATGTGCGGTAATGGTTGTGGCTACTATTGTGCATGAAATGATGGCGACAATCCATAGAATCTGTTTCTTCGTTATTTTCATAGAGTGATGTTCGTTCTTGTAATTATTATGCAAAGTTAGGCAAAAAAGGCTGCTTTTAGAATTATATGATTATATTTGTGAGAAAAATCAATGATCTATATCCTTAAAATAAATAGTTATGAAAAAGAATTTATTATTCGTAGGTTTAGTGCTTTGTATGGTTGTCCCCATGATGGCACAAAAGGAATCAAGGGTTGTACTTCATACAGACCAAGCAAAACAACTGATTCCGAAAGAGATTTATGGTCAGTTTGCCGAGCATCTCGGAACATGTATTTACGGTGGACTTTGGGTTGGCGAAGAGTCGTCTGTTCCTAATACGAATGGTTACAGAAACGATGTATTGCAGGCATTGAAGGATTTGAGAATCCCTGTTTTGCGATGGCCCGGTGGTTGTTTCGCTGATGAATATCACTGGATGGACGGTATTGGTCCGAAAGAGAATCGCCCCCGTATGGTCAATAACAATTGGGGTGGAACGGTTGAGGACAATAGTTTCGGAACGCATGAGTTCCTCAATCTTTGTGAATTGTTAGAGTGTGAGCCTTATGTTTCTATGAACGTAGGTAGTGGAACCGTGCAGGAGACAGCACAATGGGTGGAGTATATGACTGCACAGGATGGTCCGATGGCGAAATTACGTAAACAGAATGGGCGCGAGCAACCATGGAAGGTGAAGTATATAGGTGTGGGCAATGAAAGTTGGGGCTGTGGAGGCAATATGCGTCCTGAATATTATGCTGACCTATATCGACGATACCAGACATATTGCCGTAACTATAACGGAAATCGTTTGTTCAAAATTGCCAGTGGCTCTGGCGAATATGATTTGCATTGGACGGAAACCATGATGAGGCAGGTAGGTCATCACATGAACGGTTTGTCATTGCATTACTATACCGTAGCTGGATGGTCTGGTAGTAAAGGATCGGCAACTCAGTTCAGCGACGAGGATTACTATTGGACGATGGGTAAGTGTCTTGATATTGAGAACTGCCTGAATGAACACATTAAAATCATGGATAAGTACGATCCTCGCAAACGTATTGCCTTGATGGTAGATGAGTGGGGTACTTGGTGGGATGAGGAACCAGGAACAATACGAGGTCATCTTTATCAGCAGAACACGATGCGTGATGCTTTCGTGGCAGCACTCTCATTTAATGTATTCCATAAATATACCGACCGAATCAAGATGGCGAACATTGCACAGATTGCTAATGTATTGCAGAGTATGATTTTGACCAAGGAGGATAAGATGGTACTGACACCTACATATCATGTATTCAAGATGTATAACGTGCATCAGGGTGCAGTGTATATTCCATTGAACATTGAATGTGAGCAACGTCAGGTGAGAGCCCGTATGGGGCGTGATGGTG
>JAGBUF010000044.1 GCA_017630975.1 Paraprevotella sp.
TGATTCAATTCATTCTGTTGTGGCAAATCCGAAAATACTGGTGATGGGTGATTTTAATGCAGATGTGCGGGAACGTATCTTTGATAAAGATATGCTTTGCGCAATGGAGGTTGCTGATAGCCTGCATGATACTCCTTCATTCCTTTTTTATATACCGGAAACAATCTGTAAGGTGCATCCCGAAGTGAAAGGAACATATCGTTATCAAGGAATGTGGGAGAATATTGACCATGTACTTCTTTCTCCTTCGTTGGTGTACGGACTAAAACATGTAAGTACACAAATCATGGCGTATCCGTTTATGTGCGAGGAAGAGAAAAAATATGGTGGAATCCGTCCATTCAGAACGTATCAAGGACCTATATATAAACGAGGTTATAGCGATCACTTCCCGATAGTGGTGGATTTAGGAATGGAATAATGCCTCTACTCGTGGTGGTAAGGTTCGTGGTTGATGATAGTCATGGCGCGGTAAATCTGTTCCGTAAAAATGAGTCGAATCATTTGATGAGAGAAAGTCATACGCGAAAGAGATATTTTTTCATGTGCGCTTTGGTATATCCGTTGTGAAAAACCATAAGGTCCGCCAACGATAAAGACCAAACGCTTCAGTCCCATAGTCATTTTCTTTTCCGTCCATGACGCAAATTCCAACGAACGGAATTCTTTTCCATGCTCGTCAAGCAACACGATGTGGTCGCCCGGTTGGAATGATTTTAGAAGCAAATCCGCTTCTTTTTCTTTTTGTTGTTCTTCGGAAAGACTTTTGGTGTTTTTAAGTTCCGGTATGACTTCAATGTCAAAAGGCAGATAGTGGCGGATACGTTTCGTGTATTCGTCAATACCGGCTATAAAATGTGCGTCATTCGTTTTTCCTACAACAAGCAGTGTGACTTTCATACGTTATGGAGTTAATCGTTCTTGTTGAGAATTATTAAGGCTCCAATTACTCCCGGAACCCAACCGAAAATGGTAAGCAGAGCAACGATGAAAATAGAACCGCATCCCTTATCTATAACGGCAAGTGGAGGACAAATCAAGCATAATAAAGCACGCAAACAAGACATATTCTTCAAATATAAAGTTTTCACAAAGGTAGTCTTTTTTATAAATACTTCATATCTTTGTATATCATGTTTCATTAAAAAAACTTTCTATGGAATTATTTTTGGCTATGATGGCTTTTGTAATGGTGCTGGTGGGCTTGTTGGGGGCAGTTATACCAATGTTGCCCGGTCCTCCGTTGAGTTTTGTCGGTCTGTTGTTGTTATGGTGTTGTGGGGGGTATGATATTACGACAACAACCCTGTGGGTTACAGGTGTGCTGATGGTGGTCATTACCATTCTGGATTATGTGGCACCAATATGGATGACCAATATAGGAGGCGGTACAAAGTCCGGTGTCAATGGCGCTACCATAGGAATGTTTTTGGGTCTGTTTTTTATGCCATGGGGATTGGTGGTTGGTCCGTTTATAGGGGCTTTTGTCGGAGAATTAGTGGGGCATACATCAAAGGACAAGGCATTGAAAGTGGCTTTTATGTCATTCCTTTCTTTCCTTTTGACCACCGGCATCAAATTGATATATAGTATGGTGTTGTTAATGATGGTCGTAGTGCAATTGATAGACAAGATTTTTCGATGATACAAAGATTCTGTTTGATGTTATATTTCTTTCACAATCTGAATGTTATAGTGTTTCATAGATTTAATCTATATTAAGATAGATAAAACCATTTGCTTGTCCTTTCTACATGTTCTACATTTGCAACGTGACAAACAAACAATAAGTAGAATTTTAAAATAGAAAAGTATGGCAACAAAATTTTATAAATGCAATCATTGCGGCAATGTAATCATTAAGACAGTTGATTCAGGAGTTCCGGTAGTATGCTGTGGTGAGAAAATGGTGGAGTTGGTTCCGAATACAGTGGATGCGAGCCAAGAGAAACATGTTCCGGTAGTGACACGTGTAGATGACTGCCGCATCAAGGTAGAAGTGGGAAGTGTTCCACATCCCATGACGGAAGAACATCACATTGCCTTTATATATGTGGAAACAGAGAATGGCGGAGTACAGATTTCGCTCAAGGATAAACCCGAAGCTGTGTTCTGTACTTGTAACGACAAGCCGGTAGCAGTATATGAGTATTGCAATCTGCACGGATTATGGAAAACAGAATTATAAACCAACTAAATTTAAATACTATGTTAAGCAAAAAATTACATGATGCTATCAACGAGCAAATCAATGCGGAATTGTGGTCAGCATATTTATATCTTGCGATGTCACTTGATGCAGAAGCAAAAGGATACAAAGGAGTAGCTAATTGGTTCTATGTTCAATTTCAGGAGGAACAAGATCATGCCCGTATCTTCATGAATTATCTGAATTCCAGAGATGCAAAAGTGAAATTGGAAATGATTAATGTTGTTCCAACGGAATGGGAATCTGTACTCTCCATGTTTCGTCAGACGTTAGAGCACGAAAAGAGAGTCACTGCAATGATTAATAATATTGCAGCAATTGCTAACGAGGATAAGGATTTTGCTTCCATCAATAGAATTGCATGGTTCATTGATGAACAAGTGGAGGAAGAAGAGTCGGCAAGAGAGATGATCATGGCAGCCGAAGCTGTGGAGGACAATAAGTATGGAATGTATATGTTGGACAAGGAATTGGCAGCAAGAACATATACTCCAGCATCACCTCTGGCAACGGCTGAATAATATATAAGTTTTTTTATAAGGAAACGGTCTCGCATAAGCGGGGCCGTTTCTCTTGTAAGCAGTAAAATCAAATCCATTTCTTTTGTCGTTACAGTTGTTTGCATTATCTTTGCTCTATATTCATTAAAAACGAAAAGATTATGTTGTCAGTTGAAGAATTGAATGATAGATTGATAGATTTGTCCTTTGCCGAAGATATAGGTGATGGTGATCATACCACATTGTGTTGTATTCCGGCAGATGCCATGGGTAAGTCCAAATTATTGATTAAGGAAGAAGGTATTCTCGCCGGCATTGAAATAGCAAAAGAGGTGTTCCACCGTTTTGACCCGGAAATGGAAGTGGAGGTCTTTATTGAGGATGGTACGCCTGTAAAACCCGGTGATGTGGCAATGGTGGTGAGCGGTCGTATTCAGAGTCTTTTGCAAACAGAACGTCTGATGTTGAACATCATGCAGCGCATGAGCGGTATTGCAACCATGACCAATAAGTATGTTGAGCGTTTGAAAGGTACAAAAACAAGGGTACTTGATACGCGTAAGACTACTCCCGGTATGCGTATTTTGGAAAAGATGGCGGTTAAAATCGGTGGTGGTGTAAACCATCGTATCGGATTGTTTGATATGATTCTTCTCAAGGACAATCATGTTGATTTTGCCGGTGGTATAGAGAATGCCATCAATCGTTGTCATGCTTATCTGAAAGAGAAAGGTAAGGACTTGAAGATTGAGATTGAGGTGCGAAATTTTGACGAACTGGAACAAGTTCTGAAAATAGGCGGTGTAGATAGAATTATGTTGGATAACTTTACACCTGCGAATACACGTAAGGCTGTAGAAATGGTAAATGGCCGTTTTGAAATTGAATCCAGTGGCGGTATCACATTCGATACGCTTAGGGATTATGCCGAGTGTGGCGTGGATTTTATTTCTGTCGGTGCGCTGACACATTCAGTGAAAGGTTTGGACATGAGTTTCAAAGCTTGCTGATGGATAATATAAAAGAGATTCAAATGAGATGGGGTTGTAGTACAAGGGCAACCTTATCTCATTTTTATGGATAAATATCATTTAGATAGAACGAACAATGAGAAAGAGATTTTTTGCGAGCCTTACACTATTGGCGTGTGCGTTGTATGGTTTTGCGTGTACGAATTTGATTGTAGGTAAGAAAGCATCGACCGATGGTTCTGTCATCGTATCATATAGTGCGGACGACTTCGGTAGTTTCGGTTTTTTACGTCACTATGCAGCAGCAAGACACGGTAAAGGCAAGTTACGAGACGTCTATGAATGGGAAACGAACAATTATTTGGGTAAGATTGATGAGGCTGAGGTGACTTACAATGTAGTGGGGAACATCAACGAACACCAATTGACCATCACGGAAACAACATTCGGAGGGCGCCCTGAGTTGGAGGACTCTACCGGTATGTTGGATTATGGTAGTTTGATATATATTACCTTGCAGCGTGCCAAAACAGCTAGGGAGGCGATAGATGTCATGACAGGCTTGATAGAGAAGTATGGTTATAAGAGCAGTGGTGAGAGCTTTACATTGGCTGATAAGGAAGAGGCATGGATCATGGAACTCATTGGTAAGGGTCCAGGACGTAAGGGTGCTGTCTGGGTAGCTGTGCGTGTTCCCGACGATTGTATATCTGCTCATGCTAACCATAGTCGCATCCATCAATTCCCGTTGAAGGATAAGAAAAATTGTGTATATTCAAAGGATGTTATCAGTTTCGCGCGTGAGAAAGGATATTATACAGGGAAGAATGATGAGGACTTTTCTTTTAGTAAAGCATATGCGCCTGCCGATTTCGGGGCTTTACGTTTTTGTGAAGCGCGTGTATGGAGCTTTTTCAACAAGTATGCTGAGGGTATGGATAAGTACGTGAACTACGTATCAGGCGAGAATCTGACAGCCGAACCGATGCCTTTGTTCATCAAACCCAA
>JAGBUF010000357.1 GCA_017630975.1 Paraprevotella sp.
AAAAATAATCCTGACGGATTTGAATACCATAAACTTGACGTCCCTCTTTTATTGAACGTCGACTTGGTTGAATGTAATTATTGACAAACTGAAGGTTTACAAATTCTTTTCTATCGAATGCTTCCTTCAGATTTTCTAAAAACTCTTTCTTTCTCTGTTTGGTCTTCACCACCTTTTTCTCCATGTGATATCCAAGTTCATCATTTCCGACCATACGTTTTACTTCTTTACCGGTAATAATCAAAGCATCATCAGAAAACACCATATTGAGAGAATCAAACCTTCCAAGTGCATAAGCAGTTTTATAATTTTCCAAGAAATTACTAATAGCGGCTCTCGCAAATGCTTGTGACTCATCTTTCATGTTACAGAAAATATCCTCTGTAGCTTTGAAACCTAACCCGAAAGTGACATTATCTATTTTTCCATCCGGAGTAAAAGTAAAGACTACATTTTCCATGAACTTATTATTTCCTTTAAAAGAGAACTCCATTGGAATGCTACGACCATAAATGTGACCATTATATTCAGTAAAAGTTATTGTGGGATCGCCAACTATTCGAGCTTCACCATAACCAACCAACTGCAAAAATGCTTTTGCTCCGTCATCTGTACATAAAGACTCTACTTGTTTGTATTTTTTCTTCTTTATACATTCTATAACCTTGCACAGTACATCTCCATATTGTAAAGCCTTATCCCCAGCTATTAACTTTTCGTTTGTATTTATATTTGATAACTTAGAGATAGACTTTTCTTGACTTTTAGACATCTTATCCAGCTTCGCACCCTCATATGTTGAGGTTAAACTTCCAATAGGGCTCTACATTACTTGGGTTCCGCAAAGTCCTTGAAAATTAATATCATCTGATAATACATCATATACAGATGCTAACTCTGCATTGTTTTTATTGACCAAACGTAAGAATTTGTATTCAATGAATACTTTTATATCGCTTACAGAAAATGAAGGTTCCAACTCTACCAACCCCAAACCATCTTGTGCATATGAAATACGTTCACTGACGTCATCTCCATCCCAATAAGTATATCCGATTTTTTGGATAGGCTTTCCATTATAGAAGAATCCTATCAAATAGGTATTATCTCCATTTCCACTTTCACCTTTTATTGATATTTTTACATTGGACAAAATATCTTCAATACGCTTTTTCAACCACACCATCGCCATTTGCTCATTTCCTTTTTCGTCTTTCACAACAGCATCTGCACGATAGCGCAAACTTTGGGTCAACAAATAAGAAGTATAGTAATAACGCAAAGCATCTGCAATATTCAGATTATAAAAAGCTTCGTTTGCAATTTGAACATTAGCCTGAACTTGACGTTCTCGATCTTCAAACATCTTATCCACTTTTTCCCTTTCAATATATGTAAAATACTTAAAAGGATTGACAGAAGAAATGAGTTTGGATTTACAATCTGAAAGTGTTACAGTTGAATAAGTTTGCATCTTACGTTCAAAACTAACATAGGAGTTTATCTCACTATTCTTTTGTTCATTAGATATATAGCCTACATCCACAGAACTTACATGTAAAGAAATTTTCGAGGACAAATCGTGTAAAGCATTTTCCTTTGCTTCTTTTTGCGTTGCTCCTAAACCCTCTCCCCATATATATTGTTCTTCATCCTGAATAATCTCTTCAATAGTTTGGGCATGCATTATTAAAGGATATAATAAAGACACGAAAACTGCAACCATTTTTATAAGGTGTTTCCGAACAAGAGTACTCCTATATATATAAGGTAATACATGAATGCTTTGTTGCCACCCGTTACTAGTACATTTATTCATCTTTACGACTTTTATACTTTAGTTCGGGCTCCAGAACTATTCAATAAAATGCTTAGTAGATTACATACATATAAAAGACGTGAAGCCCGCTATCGCTCGCTTGACGATATGTAGGCCTTCGCATTGCCCGGTAAGTCAAAACGAGCAACAACAAAGGCCCCACGGTGATGTATATAATACACCTAAGTTTTTGTATAGACAAGCTATACAAAAACAATCGGCTTCTATAAACACCAATAGGACGCTCCTTGCTGCTTTTACTTTTGACTTACCATTGAAGTTGCGAAGTTCACATATCGTCAAAGTCAAAGCGTATAGTTACGCCTTTATTATGTACATTATCTCTCATTCATCTAATGAATTTTGAGACTCTGCAAATATATTATTATTTTTTAAGATTAAGTCTATAAGAACTATATTTTTTGAATATTATATTAGCGATAAAAAATAAAGGCGCCGCAAGCAATTACTTACGGCGTCTTTATTTATATATGACTCTTATTAATATGAACGTGCGATAAGTACACGATATTTAGCTGGTTTGCCACTGACCATATCCACACCCGGAGTCTGCTCTACATCAAAGGGCACACAACGGATAGTAGCTTGTGTCTCTTCCTTAATTTGAGCCTCTGTTTCGGCTGTTCCATCCCAATGACACAAGAAGAAACCACCATTCTTCACGCGCGCCTTGAAGTCTTCGTAATTGTCGCACTCATAGATGTGCTCATCACGATAGTTCTTAGCCTTCAAATAGATGTTTTCCTGAATTTCATCCAAAAGGTTCTTCACGTACTCGACAATACCATCACATGTACGTGTCTCTTTCTCCAAAGTGTCACGGCGCATCACCTCAACGGTGTTGTTCTCCAAGTCACGAGCACCCATCACCAAACGTACCGGCACACCCTTCAATTCATAATCTGCGAATTTGAATCCCGGACGTTTATTGTCGGCATTGTCATATTTCACCGAGATGCCTAAAGCACGCAACTGATTGACAATACCATCCACCTTCTCGTCAATAGCCTTCAATTGCTCTTCATTCTTATGGATAGGAACAATAACAACTTGAATCGGAGCGAGTTTCGGAGGCAATACAAGACCATTATCATCAGAGTGAGTCATAATCAACGCACCCATCAAACGGGTAGAAACACCCCATGATGTAGCCCATGCATATTCCAGTTTGTTTTCTTTATTGATAAACTGTACATTGAATGCTTTACCGAAGTTCTGTCCCAAGAAATGTGAAGTACCGCTTTGCAATGCCTTACCATCCTGCATCATCGCCTCAATGGTATAGGTATCAAGTGCTCCGGCAAATCTTTCAGTCTCGCTCTTCACACCTTGAACAACAGGCACAGCCATATATTTCTCAGCAAAATCAGCATATACCTTCAACATCATTTTTGCACGTTCCTCAGCTTCCTCTTTAGTGGCATGCGCAGTATGTCCCTCTTGCCACAAGAATTCCGCTGTGCGCAAGAACAGACGAGTACGCATCTCCCAACGCATCACGTTACACCATTGGTTACACAAGATAGGAAGGTCGCGATAACTTTGAATCCAGTTTTTATATGTATTCCAAATAATCGTTTCAGATGTCGGACGGATAATCAATTCCTCCTCTAATTTGGCAGCCGGATCGACTACTACTCCATTCTTCTCCTCATTGGTTTTCAAACGATAATGAGTCACAACAGCACATTCCTTAGCAAAACCTTCGACATGCTC
This sequence comes from Paraprevotella sp., assembly GCA_017630975.1. Lineage (GTDB taxonomy): Bacteria > Bacteroidota > Bacteroidia > Bacteroidales > Bacteroidaceae > Paraprevotella. The sequence continues at coordinate 3,557 of JAGBUF010000357.1, forward strand.
AGCCTCACGACTCAAGAAAGACTTCGGAATCAACAAGGGGAAATACGCATTCTGTACACCTGTCTCCTTGAACTTATCGTCCAAAGCACGTTGTATTTTCTCCCAAATAGCATAACCATAAGGTTTGATAACCATACATCCTCTAACGTCTGACTGTTCTGCCAAGTCAGCCTTCACCACCAACTCGTTATACCATTGAGAATAACTTACACTTCTCTTGGTTAAATCTTTTAGTTCCTTTGCCATAATTAACATCTATAAATGTGACTGCAAAATTACTAAAAACTTTCCTTTTTATTGGATTATTACTGAGAAAAAACGTAATTTTGTTTGCGATTGAACAAATAAAAACCGAACAAAAATGAAAGGAATGAAAATTAGCGCTATTTTCTTAAGCGCATGTATGGTGTTAAGCAGTTGTGGCAATTTGAACAATACAGCAAAAGGTTCTATGATTGGTGCCGGCAGTGGTGCTGCCATCGGTACACTGATTGGCACATTGGCAGCCAACAATAAGGGCAAAGGTGCCGGCATCGGAGCTGCAGTAGGTGTAGCAGTAGGTACTGGTATCGGAGCTTTAATTGGCAAGAAGATGGACAAGGCAAAAGCTGCTGCCGAACAAGTAGAAAACGCTCAGGTGGAAACGGTAACAGACAACAACGGTCTGGAAGCGGTGAAGGTTACATTTGATTCGGGTATCCTTTTCAAAACCGGAAGTTCTACATTGAGCAGCGATGCTACTGCTTCTTTGGCTAAGTTTGCCAGCACTGTATTAAATGTGAACAAAGATATGGACGTAGCCATCAAAGGCTATACAGACAACCAGGGCTGGAAGAACAGTACCGCAGAACAAAGTGTACAAAAGAACATCACTTTGTCACAACAACGCGCTGGTTCTGTATCCAACTATCTGAAACAATGTGGTGTTGATGCATCTCAAATCAAGTCGGTTGAAGGTCTTGGCGAGGCTGACCCGGTAGCGGACAACAGCACAGCCAGCGGACGCGAACAAAACCGTCGCGTTGAAGTTTACTTATATGCAAGTGCAGCCATGATTCAAGCCGCTCAATCACAAGTAGGCAACTAATTGATCATGTTAAAAAAGATACAAAAGATTATACGTTGGATTGTACTCTCTTTCTTGGGGAGTACAATCTTTTTTGTCATACTCTATCGTTTTGTCCCCGTCCCCATCACTCCACTAATGGTGATTCGCTGTGCCCAACAGGTGGGAAGAGGTGAAAAAATCAGATTGAAACACCATTGGGTGCCCATGAAGGAGATATCATCACAATTGGGGATTGCCGTCATCGCCTCCGAGGACCAATGCTTTCTGGAGCATCATGGATTTGACTTTAAAGCCATCGAGAAAGCCATTGACGAGAACAAGAAAGGGAAACGAAGACGCGGTGCAAGTACTATATCACAACAAACAGCAAAAAACGTATTCCTATGGCCAAGCTCATCGTGGTTGCGCAAGGGATTGGAAGTCTACTTTACCGCATTGATTGAACTGTGTTGGAGCAAGGAACGCATCATGGAAGTATACTTGAATTCCATTGAAATGGGCGATGGCATTTATGGTGCAGAAGCTGTAGCACAACAGCATTTCGGACGCTCGGCAAAGAAATTGACAGCCACCAACAGCGCCCTCATTGCTGCGACACTACCCAACCCTCTGAAATTCAGTTCTGCACATCCTTCACGTTACATGTTGAAAAGACAAAGTGCCATCATGCGCCAGATGAAGAATGTGAGCTATAAGATACGCAATACACGTACCCCCAATAGTAAAGGAGATTTCCTCAAATAAAGGTGTAATGTTTGAGTATCAAGCAACACCTTTTTATGTTTGCTTGATGCATGCAACAGGTGCAATCTCCCCTCTTTCCATACAGCCATTCCGACATGAGCAATATCAAGTCCCTTTGTCTTGGTCACAAAAGCCAAAATATCTCCACTCTTGATGATTCCATTAAAACAAGTATCCGCATCAAAGGCTGATTTCGGGATATAACGCACCTCCTTACCATTCATCGCTATCTCTTTTTTTCGGATAGATGCGACGACAGAAGGATTCGCTTTGAGCATGGGGTAAGCATTGGCATGGGTGGACATAAAATCAAGCAATAAATATTGACTCTGCAATGGAATTTGAGATTCATCGCCTTTCAATACATCGTTTACCAGTCCACATCGTTCTGCATTTTCAATCCACTCACTGAAATAATGGTTGCGGGAAGCATAACCATTCAACGTTCCATTATGGTAACGCACTCTTTTCAGTTGCTGACAAAATTCATTGAATGAAGGATGTTCCGACTGCATCGCAAGAGTAAAAGCCAGTACGGTCTCAACAAAAGTAGTGCAATCTAACTCACGAATATTAACGACCAATCTCTCTGTATCAAAACGATCCAGTGTTCCTCCAACATAAGGAATCCCCTTAAATCTATGGGCAAAATACAAAGGATAATGTTTATCTAAGCAATGGAGTTTTGCATCCGACAATAATTGTTCTACCATGATGGAATCCTCTATAGTATAATGTGCACCTTGGGCATACACACTACAAGGTGGCACCAACAAAAGAGACAGAATAACAAATTGTATTTTTGAGATCAAGCAACTCATAAAGCTATTTTTACATGAACACACAAAGGTAGCAAAGTATTTTGAAGCTATCGCAAGGAGATTTCCGAAATTTCCTTACCTTTGCGATATGAGAAAAATCGGATTACTCATCACCTTCCTTGCATTACTGCTACAAGCAAAAGCACAAAGGAACGAGATTTTGGATGAACAGTTGCACACATTGCAAGTCATTGCCAACGATGACCCACTCCTTCCCCCCATCATAAAGATGGGTGCCGGTAACCATATTGAAATCAGCTTTGACGAGTTCTCACACGAGTACCATCGTTATATCTACAGAGTGGAACATTGTAATGCAGATTGGAGCATGTCATCCGAAGTCTTTGAATCCGATTATCTGAACGGTTTCAATGACCGACCGATTGAGGACTATGAAAAGAGTTTTAATACAACGATGCTTTACACGCACTATGCTGTACGTATTCCCAACGAGGA
>JAGBUF010000358.1 GCA_017630975.1 Paraprevotella sp.
GATTGATGCTCTGGTAGTGATTGGCGGTAATGGTTCGTTGGCAGGTGCCCGTATTTTTGCAGAGGAGTTTGATATTCCTTGTATCGGGTTACCCGGAACTATAGATAATGACCTGAATGGAACGGATTTTACCATCGGTTATGATACGACGCTTAATACCATCATGGAGTGTGTGGATAAGATACGTGACACAGCGACATCGCATGAGCGCATCTTCTTCATTGAGGTCATGGGGCGCGATGCCGGTTTTCTGGCGCAGAACAGTGCGATAGCCAGTGGAGCTGAGGCTGCCATTATACCCGAAGATTCTACCAATGCCGACCAGTTGGAGCAGTTCATCAGTCGCGGTGTGCGTAAGAGTAAGAGTTCAAGTATGGTCATCGTGTCCGAGAGTCCGAAGTGCGGTGCCATGTACTACGCTGATCGGGTGAAAAAGGAATATCCTGAGTTTGATGTGCGTGTATCCATTCTGGGGCATTTGCAACGAGGCGGTTCACCCAGTGCCTACGACAGAATCCTGGCTTCACGATTGGGCGTAGGCGCCATCACTGCCTTGCAGGAAGGACAACGCAATGTGATGATCGGTATCAAGAACGATGAGATTGTTTATGTGCCGTTCTGTAATGCCATCAAGAGCGACAAACCCGTAAAGAAGGAACTGATCAATGTGTTGGGCATCCTGTCCATTTAAACTAACATTATAAACTAAGACTATTTTAAAAGAACACAACGTATGAGAAAATGGTTTGTATGGGCGATGGCTTTATGTGCGTTTGCCACACCGGCTATGTCGCAGGATTACCGACTGGTATGGAGTGAGGAATTTGAAAACGAAGGAAAGCCGGATGCAGAAAAATGGCGTTACGAGAAGGGCTTTGTCCGTAATCATGAATGGCAATGGTATCAAGAAGAAAATGCTTATTGCAAGGACGGGTTGTTGGTGATTGAGGCGCGTAAGGAAAACCGTGAGAACCCGATGTACAAGAAACACGGACGTCGTGATTGGCGCACTTCCCGCACCACTATTGAGTGTACCTCCTCTTCCATCAATACACGTGGAAAGTATGAGTTTACCTACGGACGATTGGAGGTGCGTGCCCGTATTCCGGTGGCAAAAGGAGCATGGCCTGCAATATGGACGCTGGGCACAGATATGGAATGGCCCTCATGTGGTGAAATAGATATCATGGAATTCTACCGCATCAAGGGTGAACCGGTCATCATGGCGAATGCTGCATGGGGCAAGGACAGACAATGGGATGCACATTGGAACAGTAAAGCCACTCCGATGCGTCATTTCCTTGAAAAGAATCCCGACTGGGCGAGTGAGTTTCATGTGTGGAGAATGGACTGGACAGAGGAGTATATCCGTCTTTATCTGGACGATGAACTGTTGAATGAAATTCCTTTGTCCACTACAGTCAATGGTGCGATAGGCAAGGGAAGCAATCCCTTCAAACAACCGCATTACATTTTGTTGAACTTGGCAGTGGGTGGAGACAATGGCGGTCCCGTTACGGAACAGGCTTGGCCCATGCGTTATGAGGTGGATTATGTGAGAGTCTATCAGCGCTGATCAACCTGACGGATAAAAAATATTCCGCTACGAACATGCGTAGTAGCGGAATATTTTTTTGGATATGATATGCATCCTTATTGTGCAACTTGTGTACTGTCGGTAGGGGTATCCGTTGTTACTTCTGTCGTTGGGGCAACGGCTTCTTCTGCCGGTACAGCTTCAACCACCTCAACCTTATTGTAATAAGGGAGTGGTGAGGGCAACTTCGCCCATGCCAAAAGGTTGGTGAGCCATAACGCTGCGCCTACGATGATGAGGACTGCAAGGGTGATGCACCATTTCTTCCATGTCGCCATACCTTTCTTATAAGGATCCTTGAGTCTCAGTTTCGGGAACTTGGCAGTGTCTGTCAATGTCTCTCCGAACGGTATGCTGATTTTGGAGGATGCATTGATGGCCCATCCGTTGGCATTGAGCAATGGAGCGATATTACGACGGCGCAACTTCATCCATGCCAAAACCATTGCCGGACCGGATATAAGGAGCAGGATGCCTGCAAATACCATAATCATCTGCCACCATTTTAATGCAACGAAACCGGAGAAGAAAGAGGTTAAAGCAGAGGCAATCATGCC
>JAGBUF010000359.1 GCA_017630975.1 Paraprevotella sp.
CCGCAGAAAGAAACATTCCCAGACTCTCAAAGCCGTTCCACTTTCGGGGCGCAAGGTTGGCGATGAAACAAACCTTTTTGCCCACCAAATCCGCCGGATTGTAATACTATGCAAAAACCATCACGAAGGTACGGTTTTCTAATCCGTCAGCAATCTTAAAGCACAACAACTTATCAGCCTTTGGCACCTTGGTACATTCCAACACTGTACCTACACGGATATCCAACTTCTGGAAATCTTCAAATGCAATGTTCTCACGGATTGGATTAGCCTTATAACTCGCCTCCTCATTCGCTTTCTTGGTGTCAAGCAATTTCTGCACTTGCGCCTCAATCACCTCATCCTCTATCTTCTCGAACAACAATTCGGGCTTTGCCAACTGATGTCCTGCCTTCAAGAGGTCTGTGCTACCCAATTGTGTCCACTCAAAACTTTCCATATTCAACATCTGGCGCAACTTCTCGCTACTGAACGGCAAGAACGGTTCAAAGGCAATGGCAAGGTTGGCAGTCAGTTGCAATGAGATATAAATAATGGTCTTCACACGTTCAGGGTCGGTCTTGATCACTTTCCACGGCTCGCAGTCAGCTATATACTTGTTACCGATACGCGCCAAATTCATCGCTTCTTTCTGAGCATCACGGAACTTGAACACATCCAACAACTCCTCGACCTTCTGCTTCACATCCTTGAACTCATTGAGTGTCTCGCGGTCATAGTCTGTCAGTTCGCCACATGCCGGTACCACTCCGTCATAATATTTCTGCGTAAGTTGCAACGCACGATTCACGAAATTACCATAAACAGCCACCAACTCATTGTTGTTGCGTGCCTGGAAATCCTTCCACGTAAAGTCGTTATCCTTTGTTTCCGGAGCATTGGCAGTCAGCACGTAACGCAACACATCCTGTTTGCCGGGGAAATCGCGCAGATATTCATGCAACCAAACCGCCCAGTTGCGTGAGGTGGAAATTTTGTCGCCCTCAAGGTTCAGGAATTCGTTACTCGGCACATTATCGGGGAGAATAAAACTACCCTCTGCTTTCAACATCGCCGGGAAAACGATGCAATGGAACACGATATTATCCTTACCGATGAAATGAACCAAACGAGTTTCAGGGTCTTTCCACCATGTTTCCCAAGTATCGGGCAATAGTTCACGGGTGTTGCTGATATAACCGATAGGTGCATCAAACCATACGTAAAGCACCTTGCCATCTGCGCCTTCTACAGGCACAGGAATACCCCAATCCAAGTCACGGCTCACGGCACGAGGCTGCAACCCCATATCCAACCAACTCTTGCACTGACCATACACATTGTTGCGCCACTCTTGGTGGTCTTCCAATATCCACTTACTCAACCACTCCTCATGCTTGTCCAAAGGCAGATACCAATGTTTGGTCTCACGCATCACCGGTGCAGAGCCGCTGATGGCACTTTTCGGATTGATCAAATCTGTGGGCGAAAGTGATGTTCCGCACTTCTCACATTGGTCACCATAGGCTCCCTCGGCATGGCAATGCGGACATTCTCCGGTGATATAACGGTCGGCCAAGAAAGTCTGTGCCTCCTCGTCATAATATTGCATGGAGGTCTTCTCCACAAACTCACCTTTTTCATACAACTTACGGAAAAAGTCCGAAGCTGTCTGACGATGTGTTTCCGAGGTGGTACGACTATACACGTCGAACGAGATTCCAAACTCCTTGAATGAATCCTTTATCAATGTGTGATAACGGTCTACCACATCCTGTGGGGTAATACCCTCTTTCTTCGCACGAATAGTGATGGGCACTCCATGCTCATCTGAACCACCGATGAACAACACGTCCTCCTTCTTCAGACGGAGATAACGCACATAAATATCAGACGGCACATACACTCCTGCCAAATGCCCTATATGTACCGGACCATTGGCATATGGTAACGCCGATGTCACGGTTGTTCTCTTGAATTTCTTTTCCATCAGATTCCTGTTTTTAATTTGAATGCAAACTTACACAAAAATCTCCGAATCCCATGCTCGTTTCCGAAAAAACGAAAGAGGGAACGGAGATTTATGTATAATTATTTCGGAATCACAATGCATTAGCATCATGCTTCCGCAAATGTCACTTCATTATATATTTCTTACCATTACGAATATACACACCTTGAACGGGATGCTCAACTCGCCGACCAAGGAGGTCGTAGGTTATTTCGTTCGCATCAATAGTACCATTCCGGACATCATCTATCGCATCAGCCTCACCCGCCACATAACATTTCACATCATCTATATAGGCAAATGATGCCCAACCATTATCGGCATAGAATCCGATATTGTCGATATTGAAGAAACCACTGACAGTCTGATCCAAATATATGGTCTCGCCTTCTCTGTCCGATATAATGATTCTTGCAACTCCATCCGATGCTATCACCTCCACTTTGCTACAAATTAATCCTGCATCATTATTGGCATGATTGCCATAATTGACCGGCATCACAGCGCCCAGATTCTGTCCATTCACTACCACTGTTGCATGCGAAGCGTTCAGCGAGCTGATGCCCACCTTGTCTGTTCCGCCCGACTTAAGCCATATTCCGGCATCCACACTGGCATCGAGTGCTACGGTCAATTCAATCTTCCATTTCGCAGCAGCCAAAAAGATTATATCATTAAAATACATCGATGTACCACCTCCACCACCGACCCACAGCATCTCTGTAGACACGTCTGCCGTTGTCACGCCATAGCTTCCTCCTGACACACCGGTAGTTACTCCTCCATTGAAATTAAATTCTTTTAGCAAAAGCCAATCACCGGCAAGCACTTGCGACGCCCGCACTGCATTCATGGCATGTTCCAATTCTGTAGAAAGGTCTGCGAAATGAAGAGGATCTGTCAATGCATCTACCAATGGAGTTTGTTTCTCTATTACAGCCGAAAGTGCCAAACGAGGCGCTTCCTTATACAAACCATCTACGTCCTTCACCATTTCCTTTGCCTCAGCCAACAAACTTTCATACGAAACACGAGCCTCAGCAAGTTTTTGCGCTTGTTCAGCTACAGCATCCTCATCAACCCCGTAACGATAAAGATGGAAATCGGTCACTGCATACCAACCCTTTGTTCCACCTCCGGAAGTTGATGCATAACCAAGACGGAGATATTGACCTTCGGTAAGTTCAATCGGTTCCGTCGTCTGAAGTTCCCACGACAACACATCCCACGAATCATTCTGCTTCACCGGCGA
>JAGBUF010000360.1 GCA_017630975.1 Paraprevotella sp.
ATCCGCGTGACCGGTACAGAAGTGGTGGGAATGATGCCTAAACGTGCCTTGATTGATGCTGCTAAATATTTCTTGACAAAACAAAACAGATCGCTCGGTATTTCTGAAAGCGAAATGATCAAAATCGCAGTCAAATCACTTGGATTGGACGACTTGAAACCATTCAACCCACAAGAAAAAGTCATTGAGTACATGATTGAAGAAAAAAACACCAATCGCTTAATTGACATGACTTGTAAAGGTTTTGCTGAAGAAACTGCAAGCGAATCACCTGCACCTGGTGGTGGATCTATCTCCGCTTACATGGGTGCATTAGGAGCTGCATTAGGAACAATGGTGGCTAACCTTTCTTCTCACAAAGCCGGATGGGATGATCGCTGGAACTACTTCTCACAATGGGCAGAACAAGGTCAACATATCATGAATGAGTTATTACACTTGGTGGATGAAGACACTGCTGCATTCAACAAAATCATGGATGTATTTGCTATGCCAAAAGGTACTGATGAAGAAAAAGCCGCTCGCGCTGCTGCTCTTCAAGAAGCCACTCTCTACGCTACTCAAGTGCCTTTACAAACAGTAAAAACAGTGGCACGCGTATTCCCATTAGTTAAAGCAATGGCTGAAGAAGGTAATCCTAATTCTGTGTCAGATGCAGGTGTTGGTGCTTTAGCTGCTCGCTCTGCTGTGATGGGTGCAGTACTGAATGTGAAAATTAATGCTGCCGGACTGAAAGACCGCACTGTGGCTGACCAATTAGTGGCCGAAGCCGAAGCTATCGCAGTGGCCGCACAACAACAAGAAGATGAAATATTAGCCATCGTTAACGCTAAAATACAATAATCCCATGACTGACTTTCAAAAAGAAATCTGCGCAGGGATACCTGAGGTACTACCCCCTCTAAAACCCTATGACAAGGACATCAACCATGCTCCTAAGCGCAAAGACATACTCACTAAAGAAGAAAAACGCCTCGCTCTAAAAAACGCATTGCGCTACTTCCCGGCTCATCTACATGCCGAATTAGCTGAGGAGTTTGCAAATGAGTTAGAGACCTATGGACGTATCTACATGTACAGACTGCGTCCTGACTACGAAATGAAGGCACGCAACATTAACGACTATCCTGCTCGTTCAAAACAAGCGGCAGCCATCATGTTGATGATCAACAATAATCTTGATTATGCCGTAGCTCAACACCCACACGAATTGATTACTTATGGTGGAAATGGTGCAGTATTCCAAAACTGGGCACAATACCGACTCACCATGAAGTATCTTTCAGAAATGACAGACGAACAAACACTCGTGATGTACTCCGGACATCCAATGGGGCTATTCCCTTCACATAAAGATGCCCCAAGAGTGGTGGTTACCAATGGTATGGTTATTCCTAATTACTCTAAACCTGACCATTGGGAAAAATTCAACGCATTAGGTGTTAGCCAATATGGTCAAATGACTGCAGGTTCATACATGTACATCGGACCACAAGGTATTGTACATGGCACGACCATTACCGTATTGAATGCAGCTCGAAAACAAATCCAAAAAGGATTGGCCAAAGAAATACCGGGACAAATATTTATTTCTGCCGGTTTAGGTGGCATGTCGGGAGCTCAGCCAAAAGCCGGTGTGATTTCCGGAGTGGTAGCTGTTATTGCTGAAGTCAACCCCAAAGCTGTGAATGTACGCCACTCTCAAGGTTGGGTGGATGAAGTTTACACCGACTTAGACCAATTGATTCCACGTATGCTGGAAGCCTCTAAAAACAAAGAAGCTGTGTCTCTGGCTTACCAAGGGAATGTAGTGGACTTGTGGGAACGCTTGGCTGCCGACAATATCAAAGTAAATCTTGGTTCTGACCAAACTTCTCTACACAATCCATGGGCAGGTGGTTACTATCCTGTAGGATATTCCTACGAAGAGAGCAACCGCATGATGGCAGAAGAACCAGAAAAGTTCAAAGAAGCCGTACAAGCTTCATTGCGCCGTCACGCTGCTGCCATCAACAAATTGACGGCTAACGACATGTACTTCTTCGACTATGGAAATGCATTTTTGCTTGAAGCTTCACGTGCGGGAGCTGACGTAATGGGTGAAAACGGCCGTTTCCGTTACCCTTCCTATGTACAAGACATCATGGGACCTATGTTCTTTGACTATGGATTCGGTCCATTCCGCTGGGTATGTACAAGTTGTGATCCAAAAGACCTTGCTATCACCGACCGCATTGCTACAGAAGTGCAAGAAGAAATTCTGCTCACCGCACCGGAAGAAATACGCGGACAACTAGAAGACAACATCCACTGGATTAAAGAAGCACAAAAGAACAAACTCGTTGTTGGTTCACAAGCGCGCATCCTATATGCTGACGCAGAAGGACGTGCTAAGATTGCAAAAGCCTTCAACGATGCAATTGCTTCTGGCGAATTATCCGCACCTGTCGTATTGGGACGCGACCACCACGATGTATCCGGTACAGACTCTCCATTCCGCGAAACCTCTAACATCTATGATGGTTCTTCATTCACTGCTGACATGGCTGTTCACAACTGCATCGGCGACGCATTCCGCGGTGCCACATGGGTATCAATCCACAATGGTGGCGGTGTTGGATGGGGCGAAGTAATCAACGGTGGCTTCGGAATGATGATTGACGGTTCTGCCGACTCTGAACGTCGATTAAAATCCATGCTACTTTGGGACGTAAACAATGGTATTGCACGTCGCAGTTGGGCTCGCAACGAAGGTGCTATGTTTGCTATACAACGTGAAATGGAGCGTACTCCTGGATTGAAAGTCACCATCCCCAACCTTGCAGATGATGCGTTAATCTCTAACATTATTAAATAAAAAACAGTATGGAAAAACATTATATTAGTCCAGACCATTTAACCATTGATTGCATTCATGCAATCCTCAAAAACAACACGCCTATTGCCTTGTCAGACGAAGCAAAACGTCGCATTCAAGCTTGTCGCGACTACTTAGACAAGAAGATGGAAAATCAAAAAGAACCCATCTACGGTGTGAGCACAGGTTTTGGTTCTCTCTGCAACATCAGTGTTGGCAAAGAAGAGCTTTCTCAATTACAAAAGAACCTTGTCATGTCACATGCATGTGGCACAGGAGATGAAGTACCTCAAGAAATCGTACGTCTCATTGTTCTCTTGAAGATTCAATCCTTGTCATACGGTTACTCCGGTGTGCAGCTCATCACGGTGCAACGTTTGGTGGACATGTTTAACAACAACGTACTTCCTGCCATCTACCAACAAGGATCATTAGGTGCATCTGGCGACTTAGCACCTTTGGCTCACATGAGCCTCCCATTGCTCGGTTTAGGCGAAGTTTATTACGAAGGGAAAAAACAACCTGCAGCTGACGTATGCGCTAAATTCGGATGGGAACCTATCACACTCCAATCTAAAGAAGGACTTGCACTGCTGAATGGTACACAATTCATGAGCGCTTTTGCCGTATGGTCTTTGATTAAAGCTGAAGAACTCAGCAAGGCGGCTGACTTCATCGGAGCCATATCCTTGGATGCTTATGACGGAAGAATAGAACCTTTCACTGAAGCGGTACACCTCGTACGCCCACACAACGGACAATTAACTACTGCAGCTAACATTCGCCGTTTAATGGAAGGAAGCGAAATCATCAAGCAACCTAAACAACACGTACAAGACCCATACTCTTTCCGCTGTATGCCACAAGTACATGGAGCTTCTAAAGATGCCATCGCTTACGTAAAATCTGTGGTTACCACCGAAATCAATAGTGCTACCGACAACCCAACGGTTATTCCTGAACAAGACATGGTCATCTCTGCAGGAAACTTCCACGGACAACCTCTTGCCATCGTAATGGACTTTTTGGCAATTGCCTTGGCTGAATTGGGAAGCATCTCCGGACAACGTATCACACAATTGATTGCAGGAAAACGTGGATTACCTAACTTCTTGGTTGCTAAACCTGGCTTAAACAGTGGATTCATGATCCCACAATATACTGCCGCTTCCATTGTAAGTCAAAGCAAACAACTCTGTATGCCGGCATCTGTGGATAGCATCGAATCTTCACAAGGACAAGAAGACCACGTGAGCATGGGCGCTAATGCCGCTACCAAATTATACAGAGTCGCACTCAACACTGAACGAGTTTTGAGCATAGAACTCTTCAACGCTGCTCAAGCGCTGGAGTTTAGACGACCAATGAAGTCTTCTGCAATGATAGAAGACATGGTCAGTGCATATCGTAAAGAAGTTCCGTTTATCGACAACGACACAGTGATGTATCCTTTAATCGAAACTTCCATCCAGTTTGTTCGCTCACAATTTGACACCCTATAAAAGATGAAACAAACACTCATAACAAACATAGGTAAGCTTATCGGCGTCACCGATAAGCCACGCCTATGTGGCATGGAAATGGCTGACATAAATGGGTTAGACAATGCCTATCTACTCATTGAAGATGGTAAAATAGCACAATATGGCACAATGGACACCGCCCCTGAGCATGC
>JAGBUF010000361.1 GCA_017630975.1 Paraprevotella sp.
AATCAAAATAACTTCTGAACTTCTTGAATATCTTTTCTTTAATGGACGAACTCGGCTCAAAATTGTCGCTCTTTTTCATTGCTTCAAAAGCATTCTTTTCGTCTTTGTTGAGTGTTTCAGGAATATACACACTCATATTGACAATAATATCACCTGTTCCATATCCATAGCCTTGCACAGCGGGCAAACCTTTTCCGCGAAGACGAACCACTTTTCCGGGTTGTGTACCCGGTTCTACTTTTATTTTTACCTTTCCGTCAATAGTAGGGATTTCAGCATCACCTCCTAATACCGCCGTCGGTAAGTCCAAAAGTAGATTATATATAAGGTTATTGTCTTCACGAATGAGGTCTTTTGCGGGTTCTTCTTCAATGAATACCTGAATATCACCGGGTACTCCATTTCTTCTTGCCGCATGTCCTTTTCCTGAGACGTTGACCACCATTCCGTCAGCAACACCTGCGGGAATCTTCACTTCAACCACTTCTTCTCCATTCACTACGCCATCTCCGCCACAAACCTTACATTTGTTCTTGATGATTGTACCTTCGCCATTACAAGTGGGGCATACACCTTGTGTTTGCATCATACCGAAGATGCTTTGTTGCGTCTTAACCACATAGCCACTACCATGACATGTTGGACAAGATTCAGTTGCCCCTGTTCCTTCGGCACCGCTACCATGACAATGGTTACAGGTTACTTTTTTCTTGACTTTGAACTTCTTGGTCACACCGGTAGCTACTTCTTGTAGTGACAATTTTACTTTCAGACGCAAGTCTCCACCTTTATATTGTGGTTTTCTGGCTCTACCACCACCACCGAAACCACCGAATCCGCCATGTCCGCCGAAGATGTCTCCAAACATGGAGAAAATATCGTCCATATTCATACTTGCACCTCCGAATCCTCCGGCACCATTCACTGCTTCGTGGCCGAACTGGTCATAGCGGGCACGTTTTTGCGGATCGCGCAGTACATCATACGCTTCTGCTGCTTCTTTGAATTTTTCTTCGGCCTCCTTGTTGTCTGGGTTTCTGTCAGGATGATATTTAATGGCCATTTTTTTATAGGCCTTCTTTATCTCATCATCTGAAGCGTTTTTTGCAACGCCAAGAACTTCATAGTAATCTCGCTTAGCCATGTGTCGTCAATTATAATCCTACCGCCACTTGTGCATGACGGATTACTTTATCATTTAATGTGTAACCGGTTTTCACGCAGTCAATCACTTTACCCTTCAGTTCATCGGATGGAGCAGGGACTTGTGCGATAGCATCATGAAGATCTACATTGAAGTCCGCATTTTCAGTTTCAATTTTTTTCACGCCCTGTTCACCTAACACTTTGATGAATTTCTGAAAAATCAAATCTACACCTTCTTTTACTGCAGCAATATCCTCAAACTTATCCATGTTTGCTAAGGCACGTTCCATATCATCAAGGATAGGGAGGATGGCAGTAATCGTTTTCTCTCCACCATTCAGTATCAGTTCGGCTTTTTCCTTAATTGTGCGTTTACGGTAGTTGTCAAACTCAGCCACCTGACGTAGGTATTTATCTTGCAATTCAGCTACTTTGGCTTCTGCCGATGCTAAACGCTCTTCTATCGTTTCTTCCTTAGCAGGCTCTTCAACATCGGCTGACTGTTGTGTTTCGTTATTCTCTGCGATGTCTTCATTCACCTCGCATTTCTGTTCATTCAATTCTTCTTGTATAGTTTCTTTTTCTTTCATAATCGGACATATTTTTACCTTTCCTTGTACAAATTCTTTGCCAAAACAGCATAGATATCAAAAAAAAGTAATTAGCAACCGTACATTTTTGCTTTTAACTCCTTAATATGTTCACTTGAAATGTATTCGTCATACTCCATCATCTGGTCAATAATACCGTTAGGGGTTAATTCTATGATACGATTGGCAACGGTTTCAATAAACTCGTGGTCATGACTGGAGAACAATATATTACCTTTATATAATTTAAGGTTATTGTTGAATGCTTGAATACTTTCCAAATCCAAATGATTGGTAGGGGTGTCCAAAATGAGACAGTTTGCATTCTTTAATTGCATACGTGCTATCATACAACGCATCTTCTCACCTCCGGAAAGCACATTGACTTTCTTCAGCACTTCTTCGCCGGAGAACAACATTCTACCTAAGAAACTCTTGAAATACACTTCGTTGCCTTCTCCAAATTGACTGAGCCAGTCAACTAAGTTCAGGTCGCTCTCAAAGAATTTGGTATTATCCAAAGGCAGGTAAGCCGATGTGATGGTTACTCCCCATTTGAAATCACCGCCTTGTGCCTTGCGGTTACCGTTGATAATTTCAAAGAATGCTGTCATGGCACGTGGGTCACGACTGAGGAAAACAATTTTATCGTTTTTCTCAACTGTAAAATTGACATCGTTGAACAAAACAGTTCCATCATCGGTTGTAGCCCTTAAGCCTTTCACTTCAAGAATCTGATTTCCCGGTTCACGTTCCATTTGGAAGATAATTCCCGGATATTTACGGGTTGAAGGACGGATTTCTTCAATATTGAGTTTTTCCAACATCTTTTTGCGACTTGTAGTCTGCTTGCTCTTGGCAACATTCGCAGAGAAACGACGAATAAATTCCTCCAGTTCACGTTTCTTCTCTTCTGCCTTCGCCTTTTGGTTTTGAGCTTGTTTCAAAGCCAACTGGCTGGATTCATACCAGAAACTATAGTTACCGGCAAACATGGTCACTTTCCCGAAGTCAATATCGACGGTGTGTGTACAAACAGAGTCAAGGAAGTGGCGGTCGTGACTTACCACCAATACGGTGTGTTCAAATTCTGATAGGTAGGACTCCAACCATTGTACCGTTTCGAGGTCAAGGTCGTTGGTTGGCTCATCGAGCAAAAGGTTGTCTGGTTCACCAAACAATGCTTTTGCCAACATGATGCGCACCTTTTCCTTACCACTTAATTCTCCGACCATCATATAGTGCTTGTCCTCTTTGATACCTAAACCACTCAAAAGGGCAGCTGCATCACTTTCTGCATTATATCCACCGAGTTCAGCAAATTTCTCTTCCAACTCAGCCACTTTGATTCCATCCTCGTCGGAAAAGTCAGCTTTAGAATAGAGTGCATCGCGTTCTTGCATGATGTCCCACAACACTGTGTGTCCCATCAAAACGGTGTTCAAAACTGTGCAATGGTCATATTTGAAGTGATCCTGACTTAGGACGGAGAGACGTTCACCGGGCCCTAACTCTATGGTACCTTTTGTAGCTTCCAGTTCTCCTGAAATGGCTTTGAGCAAGGTGGACTTACCGGCACCATTAGCACCTATTACGCCATAAATATTACCATTT
Organism: Paraprevotella sp.; assembly: GCA_017630975.1. GTDB lineage: Bacteria > Bacteroidota > Bacteroidia > Bacteroidales > Bacteroidaceae > Paraprevotella. The sequence goes on from JAGBUF010000361.1 coordinate 3,351, forward strand.
GTGAACTTCATGTTCACATCTTTGTACAACACTCTTTTTCCAAATTGGACTGCAAGATTTGTTACACTAATCATACTTTTCTATACCTTATTTATAAATTTTGCACAAAGGTAGTAAAAAAATATTTATTCAGTCATGGTTTCTCCTGTAAACTGCAAGGGAAGTAATTCTTTGACGGTGCGGACAACGTAAGTGCCGTCTTCTCCATATAACAATACACGTAACGGGCGACTGTAACGCTCCTCAACACCGAGCATTACTTGTCGACAAGCACCGCAAGGCGGAATCGGCGATTTGAGGAATTTACCATTACAATATGCCGCTACAGCCAACTCTATCACAGCCTGTTGTGGATATTGAGCATTGGCATGAAACAAGGTGGTACGTTCAGCGCAGAGCCCGGATGGAAATGCTGCATTCTCTTGATTACTGCCTTGCACAATGACTCCATTGTCAAGACGAGCAGCTGCGCCAACAAAAAATTTAGAGTAGGGCGCATAAGATGTCGTTGTGGCTCTTTTTGCTGTTTCTACCAACTCTCTATCGCTATCGGAGAGTTCATCCCAATCATATATGTTGACTTTTGTAATCAGTTCCAGTTCTTTCATAGCTATATGTTTTATTCTTACTTTGTACAAATATAGGATTAATTTATTGAAACATCCAAAAAATCAATAACTTTGTCACCAGAAATAAAATCTATACTTTCAAGAATGATTTTACGCAGATACTTCACCTTTATATGTGCATGTGCTTTTGTATGCAACACAATGGCGCAAGTTTTCAGTCAGCACTATCATAAGTATATCGATCAATACAAAATGTTGGCAGTAGAACAAATGTTACGCCACAAGATACCTGCAAGTATTACCCTGGCGCAGGGCATATTGGAAAGTGGAGCAGGTACCAGTACATTAGCGACAGAAGCGAACAACCATTTCGGAATAAAATGCCACTCCGACTGGACCGGTCCTTATGTTTTGCGTGATGACGATGCCCGCAATGAGCGCTTCAGAAAATACAACAACGCACGTGAGTCGTTCGAGGATCATTCATTATTTCTAAAACGCCCACGCTACACTTCACTATTTAAACTTAAAATCACAGATTACAAAGGGTGGGCGCATGGATTAAAACGTTGTGGATATGCCACCAACCCTCGTTATGCCACTTTACTCATTGATTTAATTGAACGTTTTGAACTGCATCAATATGATAAATA
>JAGBUF010000362.1 GCA_017630975.1 Paraprevotella sp.
GATGCCATAAATAATTTATACTTTTATCTTATTAATAAAGTATTAATCTTTAAAGCCCCTTTTGGGGGTAATAAAATAAAAAAGACACTGTTTAACTCGCTAATGCTTGTTTTTCAGTGTCTTTTTTGTTTGTCGGGGTAGCGGGATTCGAACCCACGACCCCCTGCTCCCAAAGCAGGTGCGCTAACCGGACTGCGCTACACCCCGAACTTTTGTGAGAACTCCTTCTCAAAAGCGATGCAAAGATATATCTTTTTGGCGATATGTCCAAATGTTTTGTTTAAAAAGTTTATGAAAAAAGTGGATATGCTGTCATATCCACTTTTATATTGATTAATTTTTTTTGATTCAATTAGAACTTGAATGGCGTTGACTTTACATAAATCTTGTAAGACTTAATGCTTTCCGGTGCGCCTTGTTCTACGCGTGGTAGATATTGGAAACCTCCAAGTGATTGAACCGAACCAAGATCGAGTACGATGTAGTGGGGGAATTTAACATGTTGGTTTGTGCTCCAATATGTAGATTCTTGTAAGTCAAAAATTTTGTCAGCTGTCTTATTACCTGACGTTATGTCTTCATCGTCTGCGTATGCTACTGTCCAAGGTTCACGGCTAATGCGTTGTCCCTTTTCATTCAGCATGTACCATTCAGCAATGCATGCGTATTCGCGGTTATTGTGTGAGTTGAGAGCTTCAATACATACATAACGACCTGTAACCGGTTGATTGAATTTTACTTCTTGCCATCCATTGCCAGGAGCGAACTCGCCGGTTTTAGATGCTTTTTCGCCATCGAGGTTTAGGGTTTGACCCTCTTTCCTATGTATTTTCGGTGTTCCTACGTTTAACTTGTCAATGATTGGTTGGGTCAGACCTTCAACTACAGTTTCTTCAGGACCAACTATGTCTTGAACGATGATTTCGTTAACACCCTTTTTCAACCAACATCCAGGCATATAGAGTGTTTGTTGTGGTCCAATTTTCCAGAAACGACCAATAGCATGACCATTGACATATACCTGTCCTTTGCCCCATGTTTCAAGATTAAGGAATGTATCGCCAGTCTTTTTTAAGTTGAATGTTGCGCGATAGCAACCCGGTACTTTTTGATCTGTAAGAGGAACGTACTTCATTTCTGTTTGAGCTTTATAGCTGTCGCACAAATTATATACAGACCAATTTTTGAGGTTGATATTAACTTGACTTCCTGAATTTAAGGTATATGACAATTCAACTTTTTCTGTGATACCTTTAAAGTCTTTAATAGCACGACCGAAGTTGATGCGACCCATGGCTTCAACGAGGATGTCTAATTGGTCACCTTCTTTCATGGCAGGTAGAATCAATGTCTTCTCGTGGTTGCGTCGATCAATGGCACCAATTAACTTTCCATTGATAAATACTTGTGCATAGTCATGTGCATCAGTTACAGTCAGGATGCTTTGTGTCGGTACAGCAGGAGCTTTAGTGCGATAGAGAATAGATCCCCATCCTTGGTTGTACGTTTCCATTGTTTGGATATCCATGCTGTTTTTTGCTTCAGGAAGGTTTTCAAACAATGGGGCTACTTCTGTGAACTGTATCTTTGAAATGTTGATAACAGGATACTCTTTAGGAATTGATGGTAATTTCTTATCGCTATACTTGGCAAGCATCTCACGAAGCTCAATATATTTCGGTGTCACTTGTCCTGCTTCGTTGATAGGTGCATCGTAGTCATATGAAGTAACATCAGGAGAGAAACCTGGACTATTGGCTCCGGCCCAATGTCCCCAACTTGTTCCGCCATGTGTCATGTAGAGTGAGAATGATATGCCTTTGTCAAGCATTTCTTTCAGTCCGCTAACCATCTCTTTGCTGCCTCTTGTTTCGTGGCGACCTCCCCATTTGTCGAACCAACCACTCCAGAATTCAGAACACATCTTGGGCGAGTTGGGACGAAGTTGACCTAGTTTGCGGAACTCATTGTCAATGTTGGCGCCTGTTCCGAAGTTCATTGTCCAAATCAAATCGTCTAAGCCGTTCTTAGTAAAGTTTGAGCTCCAATCGCATTGGAACAATGCTACTTTATCAAAACCTGATTGACGGATGATGTCGCGTATGGCTGAAATATATGGTTTGTCTTCACCGTATGAACCATATTCATTTTCAACTTGCACCATGATGATGGGACCGCCTTTTTCTATAGTAAGATGACCTATTTGTTCACCTAATTTCTTTGCAAATATACTATAACGCTCCATAAAATATGGATCTTGCTCTCTTAAACGGATGTCTTTTTTCTTAAGCAACCACCATGGTAAACCACCCATTTCCCATTCTGCACATACATATGGTCCGGGGCGTACAATGACATACATTCCGTTCTTTTGTGCCAATTTGATAAAAGCTGCAACGTCGTTATTGCCTGTAAAATCAAACTGGCCTTCTTGTTGTTCGTGTATATTCCAAAATACATACAGACACAATGTATTCATGCCGAGAGCTTTACACATCTTAATGCGTTGCTCCCAATAGGGCTGTGGAATACGAGGGTAGTGCACTTCGGCAGCCTTGACGATGAAGGGCTTACCATTGAGCAAGAATGTCTTGTCGCCAACTCCAAAGGTTTCAACCTTCTTGGCTGATGTCGCTGATGGAATCAAGAATAACATTCCCGCAACGAGCAGAGCTGTTTTTAAAACTTTGCTGATGTTTTTGTTCATGATTGTAATTTATTAATGATTATGTTTCTCGTAAATGTTTTTCGAACTCAAAATTACGATACTTATTTCTTATTCACAAGTTTTCATCTTGAAAAGCAGAGATTATGAATGAAAACTTATGTGATACGTTGAATACTTCACAAAAAAAGAATAACTTTGTAACTCAATTCAAAAACAAAAATAACGAATATGTTTAGAACGAATACATGTGGTGAGTTAAGACTCGCTGATGCAGGAAAGACCGTTACACTTTCCGGTTGGGTACAAAGAGTCCGTAAGATGGGTGGAATGACCTTTGTTGATTTGCGTGACCGTTATGGAATAACTCAATTGGTATTCAATGATGAAGTGAATGCAGAACTCTGTGCTCAGGCCAATAAACTTGGTCGTGAGGATGTGATACAGATTGTAGGACGTGTTAATGAAAGAGAAAGCAAAAACAAGCATTTGGATACGGGTGACATTGAAATTATTGTTGATGTATTGAATGTACTGAACACTTCCTTGACACCTCCTTTTACTATTGAAGACAATAGTGATGGTGGTGATGATTTGCGTATGAAATATAGATATCTGGATTTACGTAGAAATTGTGTACGTAAAAATATGGAATTACGTCACCAAATGACAATGGAAGTGCGTCGTTATTTGGATAGTAAAGGTTTCTTGGAGATTGAGACCCCTATGTTGATTGGTTCTACACCTGAAGGTGCGCGTGATTTTGTAGTGCCTTCACGCATGAATCCCGGTCAATTTTATGCTTTACCTCAAAGTCCGCAGACTTTGAAGCAATTGTTGATGGTTGCAGGTATGGACCGTTATTTCCAGATTGTGAAATGTTTCCGTGATGAGGATTTACGTGCTGACCGTCAGCCAGAGTTTACTCAAATAGACTGTGAAATGAGTTTTGTAGAGCAAGAAGATGTCATTTCTCTATTTGAAGGTATGGCTAAACATCTCTTCAAAACGATTCGTGGCGTTGAACTGACTGAAGATTTTCCAAGAATGCCTTGGAGTGAAGCGATGCGTTTGTATGGTAGTGATAAGCCTGATACTCGTTTTGGAATGGAGTTTGTAGAATTGATGGATGTCCTCAAAGGTACAGGCGAGTTCGGTGTGTTCAATGACGCAACATATATCGGAGGAATATGTGCTGAAGGTTGTGCGTCATATACGCGTAAGCAATTGGATCAACTGACAGATTTTGTTAAACGTAGTCAGATTGGTGCAAAAGGTCTGGTATATGCACGTGTACAAGACGATGGTACTGTAAAATCAAGTGTTGATAAGTTCTATACACAAGATGTGTTGCAAAACCTCAAGTCTGCGATGAATGCTAAGGAGGGTGACTTGATTTTAATTATGAGCGGTGATGACACAATGAGAACCCGTAAACAATTGTGTGAATTACGTCTTGAAATGGGTAATCAATTGGGATTGCGTGATAAGAATAAGTTCTCTCTGCTGTGGATTGTTGACTTCCCCATGTTCGAGTGGAGTGAGGAAGAGGGTAGACTGATGGCGATGCATCATCCATTCACTCATCCTAAAGATGAGGATATCCCATTGTTGGATACAAACCCAGCAGCAGTAAGAGCAGATGCATATGATATGGTATGTAATGGTGTAGAAGTTGGTGGTGGTTCAATTAGAATTCATGATCCGGAACTTCAAGATAAAATGTTCCGCATATTAGGATTTACGCATGAAAAAGCGCAAGAGCAATTTGGTTTCTTGATGAATGCTTTCAAGTACGGTGCACCTCCTCATGGCGGTTTGGCTTATGGTTTGGACCGCTGGGTGAGTTTATTTGCCGGTTTGGATAGTATTCGAGACTGTATTGCTTTCCCAAAGAACAATAGTGGTCGTGATGTCATGTTGGATGCGCCATCTAATATTGACCAAAAACAATTGGACGAATTGAATCTGGTGATAAATATAAAGGAGTAAATTTTCAAAATATAATAAGGAGGCGGAATCAGACAAAGCTGTTCCGCCTCCTTATTTTGTGTCCGAATTGTTTATTTACTTAGCTCAACGCCTAATTTCATGCCGTCGTATGAACTGAGAAGTGAACTAATAGCTGAGATAGTGCTATTGTTCATTGCTGAACCTAATGACGTTACAATATTTAGAATTTTATCTGCATCAAAAAGGATGCTGATATTGTTCTTCCCACTATAGGTAAGATCCACTTGGTTTTGTCTGTAACCCAACATGCCTACAAAAGTCAGTTTGAGATTTTTTTCATCAAACTTGTATGTTCCAGGAATTTTTCTGCTACCGAAATTCATGGAGAATGTTCCGTCTGCATTGAATGTCATACCAAAAATATTCTCTTTGATGCCAATTTTTGAGAAAATATCATTGGCTTTACTTTCAATGGTAGATGCTGCGATTTCGCCGCCTGCTTGTTGTAAAAAGTTCTCAGACTCAAATTTGCAATCAGCGCCTTTGTAACTCCATGTACCTACCAAATCCTCTTGGGTAAAAGTGGTTGTGGCATTTATTAATGTTCCTAATACAGAACTCAGTAATGATGATCCGATTCCTGTTTTAGATGATGTACTATTGCTATTTGAAATAGCTGTGTTGTTAGGAGTGGTTGTGGTAGTGCTGTTAGTCAGCAGATTAGTTGAGGTTCCGCAACTGATAAAACTGAAAGTTGCAGCCATAAAACTTAGTTTTAAGATGTTTTTTTTCATTGTGTTACGCTTATTTGTTATTGTTGTTTGTTGAATAATTTCATAAAGAGCGGTGGGATAGGGGTTTCAAAATCCATTCTCTCGCCTGTTATAGGATGGTAAAAATTCAGTCGAAATGCATGAAGTGCTAATCGTCCTATGGGATTATATCCATCGCCATATTTTGCATCTCCAACCACAGGATGACCGATGTCTTGCATGTGAACTCTGATTTGGTTTTTTCTGCCGGTTTCAAGTTTAAGTTCAATCAGTGACTGTTTCTCGGTTCTTTGCAACGTATGATAATGCGTTGTGGCAAATTTTCCGCCATTATCTGTTGGACTAGAGTATGTTACGTATGCCTTATTGTCTTTTAACCATGAAGAAATGGTTCCACCTTCTTTCTCAAGACATCCACTTACAACAGCAATGTATCTACGGTCGAATACAATTTCCTGCCAATTATCTTCAAGTATTTTCTGTACTTCAATGGATTTTGCATACATCATCAAACCTGATGTTTCGCGATCTAAACGGTGTACAACATGAGCGTTGCATTTAAAATGTCTGCGTGCAAAATATTCGTCTAAAACATTCTTGACTGAAAATTGTTTTGCAGTAGCCGGCATAGAAAGGATTCCTGCACTTTTCTCTATAACAATGAGGTGCTTGTCTTCATATACGATCTTGACGTATTTGTTGTTTAAGTCAGTACTACGTTTATGTTTACTGATTTTGATTTTACAACCGGGTGTTAACTGATAGTTGTATTGTGTCTCAATTTTTCCATTAACAGTAATTCCGCGGCCGCTAAGTATATCTTTGGCTTTGTTTTTACTGATGCCGTGCATAGCTTTTATTACGAAATCCAATAGTTGGATGTTTTCGTTCACTGTCAATTCAATATATTTTGTTGCAGCGTATTCAACTCCAGTTAAATTTTTCATCACATTTAATTAATTAGCACACAAAGATATAACTTTTCTTTTAATTATTTTCTACGGAGTCTTAATTTTATAATCCCAAGCCGCCCTCCATTATTTATGACTTGATAATTCTATAATGACAATTATGTTTAATAAATATTTTGAATACAACCCTATTTCATTTCAATTGTTGAGAATGAATAAGGACCAGTAGAAAATATTCTCTGGTCCTTCCTTATATATTAGTATTTTGTAATCAAATGTTATAAAATACCAAGTTGCTTGAATACTTTGGTTAATTTATCAATTGCAGAATCCACTTGTTCGTAAGTATGGTTTGCCATTAACGCAAAACGAACCAATGTATCTTGAGGAGCACATGCCGGCGGAATTACAGGATTAATAAATACGCCCTCGTCAAATGCTAATTTAGTAACAAGGAAAGTTTTTTCTGTATCTCTGACATACAACGGTATAATGGGTGATTCTGTGTCACCAATTTCAAAACCGGCTTCACGGAAACGCTTTAAGGCATAGTTGGTTACATCCCATAGTTTTTCCAAACGCTCTGGTTCGTTCTTTAAGATGTGCAAAGCCTCCATTGCAGAAGCGGTTGCTGCCGGTGTTGCAGATGCACTAAATATATATGTACGAGAGTTATGTTTAATCCAATTAATGATACTGCTGTCTGCTGCTATAAAGCCACCAATAGAAGCCAACGATTTGCTGAATGTACCCATAATTACGTCAACTTCATGGGTTAATCCAAAATGATCGCATACTCCCCTACCGTTTTTACCAAATACGCCCAAGCCATGAGCTTCGTCCACCATGATGGATGCGTTGTATTTATGCTTTAAACGCACGATTTCAGGAAGATTGGCTAAATCGCCTTCCATTGAGAAAACTCCATCAACAACAATGAGTTTAACAGCGTCTGGATTGCATTTTTTCAACTGCTTTTCCAAATCAGCCATATCATTGTGTTTGTATTTCAAACAATGTGAGAATGATAATCTACGACCGTCAACAATAGATGCGTGGTCACGATCATCGCATATAATGTAGTCGTTACGATCTGTTATACATGAAATTACTCCTGAATTGACTGTAAAGCCGGTTGAAAAACATAATGCTTCTTCCTTACCTACGAATTCAGCCAATTCTTTTTCTAATTGTACATGTAAGTCTAAAGTACCATTTAAGAAACGGGAACCTGCGCATCCGGAACCATATTTTCTCATTGCTTCAACGCCAGCTTCAATAACTCTTTCGTCACCGGTTAATCCTGTATATGCGTTAGAGCCGAACATGAGAACGTGATGTCCGCCCATCATGACTTCTGTACCTTGCTTTCCCTCAATTTCCCTGAAATAAGGATATACTCCTTCTGCCATGAATTTTTGCGGAAGGTCGTATTTTGCTAATTTGTCTTGTAACAAACCCATTTTTTTAAATCGTTATGTTTAAACAATGCAAAGTTAATAAAAAAAAACTCACTTGGTTCTATTAAATAAAAAACTTTTAAGAATCACATAAAACTTTTGTTAAATGAATCTTTGTCCGATGTTTATTTTGTAACTTTGCATTCGTAATTATATGTAATGAAAAAGAAAATCGTTTTTATAGTAAATCCTATTTCTGGAACACACGATAAACGCAATATTTTGAATTTGGTCAAAGAATATCTTGATGATTCAAAATTTGCTTATGCTGTCTGTGAAACCAAGTATGCCGGTCATGCTCCATTGTTGGTCAAGGAACAAATAGAGCAAGGCTGTGATGCTATAATTGCGATTGGTGGAGATGGAACAGTCAATGAGATCGCACGAGCATTAGTGCATACAAATGTTCCACTTGGCGTCATACCCTGTGGTTCTGGGAATGGTTTGGCGAGACATTTGAGAATACCTATGGACCCAGTTGGTGCCATCAATGTCATTAATGATTTCCAAGTGGAATGTTTAGATTATGGTATTATTAATGAGGTCCCCTTTTTCTGTACATGTGGAGTTGGGTTTGATGCCTTTGTTAGTTCAAAATTTGCCAACTCCGAAAAACGTGGTGTTTTGACCTATCTTGAAAATGCATTGATAGAGGGCGTGAAGTATAAGCCTGATACTTATGAAATAAAAATAGATGGAGAGGCATCTAAATATAAAGCATTTTTAATTGCATGTGCCAATGCCTCCCAATATGGGAATAATGCCTATATCGCCCCACATGCTTCAATGTCGGATGGAGTTATGGATGTGACAATTATGGAACCTTTTACCATACTTGAAGCGCCTCAGATTGCTATACAGTTGTTTAATAAAACATTGAATCATAATACGAGAATAAAGACTTTCAGGTGTAAACATATTCAAATACATAGAGAGCGAGAAGGTGTGATTCATTTTGATGGTGAACCAGTTATTGCTGGTAAAGATTTAGATGTACGTTTGATTGAAAAAGGTTTCAATGTGATAGTGAATGTACAAAAGGATAAAGGTCTCAATATTAGTCAGAAATTTGTCGGTATATACGATGAATTTGTAAGACGAAGTTCGCTAATACGCGAAAAGAATTTGAAAAGGATAGAGTCTTTTAATAAAGAAGTGATTAGGCGTATCAAAGAAGATTTAGAACTGTAAGTAATATTCTTTGGTCAATAGTTTATATGAATCGGTGTAATCGCCATTTTCATCCCTAATAAGTAAATTTTGAGTTTCAGGGTAGTTCGCGCTTCCTTTTATTAAACTGATGATGGCTCTAATCGGTTTTGTTTCAGGTTTACTGAAAATGGTGCATCTTTTGTATAAATTCAGTCCCCTCTCCCAACCCTTCAAAATAAAATCATCAGCTGAAGTGTGTGGTAATATAACATTGAATATTCCGTTATCTTTCAATAGTTTATATGATGATTCAATTAAAGATTCAAAGGGTAGCGATGAACTATGACGTGCAACAGTTCTTTTTTCGTCAGGGCATTGTAGTGAGTTGACGAAAAAAGGTGGGTTGCACACAATCAAATCAAATCCTTCTTTGTCTTCCAACTTGGTTACATCTTTTTCAATAAATTGAATACGTTCTCTCCATGTACAGCGTGCTGCGTTCTCACTAGCTTGTTTGATAGCGTTCTCATCAATATCGATTCCAATAATTTTTGCTTCGCATTTTTGAGCCAACATGATGGCAATCAAACCAGATCCTGTTCCAATGTCAAGAATCCTTTTGACACAAGTAGATGGTGCTGTCCATGCGCCAAGCAGAACACCATCAGTACCTACTTTCATCGCACATTGGTCGTGATGGATAGTAAATTGCTTGAATTCAAAATATTCTTTAGGCATAAATTTCAGAGATTGTTTGCAAAGGTAGTGAAAGTCGTGATATATTTTGTAGATTCTTGTACTTTTATACTTTTATATGAACGATTTTCCTTAACTTTGCCAAGTTTTGTTGAAAGGTGTAGTTTGTATTTCAAATTAGATTTTAATATGCATATTGACAATAATCAGAATCCATTTTCATTTGTGGCAGATTTTGAAGGAGATGAAACCAGTGTGTTTGATGTAGAAATGGATGCCACATTGCCCATTTTGCCTTTGCGTAACATGGTGTTATTCCCCGGAGTAGTAATGCCTGTGGCTGTCGGTCGTAAATCCTCATTGCGTTTGGCAAAAGCTGCAGACAAGAAAGATATGAATATCGGAGTGGTATGTCAGTTGAATCCTGAAACAGAAAATCCAGGCTTTGCTGATTTATATCACATCGGAACAATGGCAAAAATCATCAGAGTTCTTGAACTTCCTGATCGCTCTACCACCGTCATACTGCAAGGTATGAGTAGATTTGAATTGAAAGATATTGTTTCAGACAAGCCTTTCTTGACAGGTGTAGTTGAGAAGATTAATGAGGAATTGCCATCTAAAAATGATAAGGAATTTGATTTGTTGGTTGATGCATGTAAAGATAGGACGATACAATTTATTCAAATAAGCGAGCAGATGCCCAAGGAGTCTATGTTTGCAGTGAAGAATGTAAGCAATAAGATGTTCTTGGTCAATTTTGTTTGTGCCAATTTCCCTTTTCAAATTAATATGAAAATGGATTTGCTCAAAGAAAGCAATTTGAGCATGAGAACCATTAAACTTTTAAAACTGCTGAATACAGAAATCCAATATTCGGAAATACGAGCGGAAATACATAGAAAGACACGCGAAGAGCTGGATAGTCAGCAACGTGAATATTTCCTGCAGCAACAGATTAAAAATATACAAGATGAGTTAGGTGGTACACCACAGGATCAGGATTTACATGATTTGCGTACTAAGGCTGCAGAAAAGAATTGGCCGGAGGAGATTGCTCGTACTTTTGAGCGTGAAGTAGAGAAATTGGAGCGTTTGAATCCGCAGACACCTGACTATAACGTGCAACTCAATTATCTGCAAACGATGTTGAGTTTGCCCTGGCAAACATATACAGAAGACAATCTGAATCTGAAAAACGCAGAAAAGGTACTGAATAAGGATCACTATGGACTTGAAAAAGTCAAAGAGCGTATTCTTGAGCATTTAGCAGTTTTGCAATTGAGGGGCGACCTTAAGTCTCCTATCATATGTTTGTATGGCCCCCCGGGAGTTGGTAAAACCTCTTTAGGTAAGAGTATTGCATCTGCATTAAAACGGAATTATATTCGTATGTCTTTGGATGGTATGCACGATGAGGCTGAAATCAGAGGACATCGCAGGACATATATCGGAGCAATGCCAGGTCGTATCATCAAAAGTATGATCAAAGCCGGTTCTTCCAACCCTGTATTTATTTTAGATGAAATTGATAAGGTGACACAAAATACAGTGAATGGCGACCCTTCATCTGCATTGCTTGAAGTGCTTGATCCCGAACAAAACAGTGCATTTCATGATAATTTCTTAGATGTTGATTATGACTTGTCA
>JAGBUF010000045.1 GCA_017630975.1 Paraprevotella sp.
AATTTCTCAATATAATAAATCATCTCTTGCTCCAAACGATTCTTGTCGTATTCAATTCCAGGGATAGCTTCCAATGCATCGGTCAAGCGCTGGCGGATGCGTTCGGTACGGACCTGTTCGTATGGTTCAATGCTTTTTAAGAGTTGAGCGATGTTCTCTATTTTTTCAGTAAATTTCTTTTGCAACGCAGCTCCCTCCTGTTGGCGGAAATCAGTCAGTTTGTCAAGTGCAGAATGAATGGTGGAAAGCGCAACTTCCCATTCTTCATCCTCCAATTCTTCTACTTCAACACGATTCATGACATCCGGTAGGCGAAGCAGTGTTGCGAACCAATCCGTTGGGAGAGGTATTTGTCGTTCTTGACTAATCGTACTAATTTGTTGGTAATAATTATCTAACACAGCACCATTGATGGGACTTGCTGTTTGGTTCTCGTCTTTTTCAATCCATATACAGAAATCCACTTTACCTCTCTCTAATGTCTTACTCAAAATGGAACGTATCTCCATTTCCTTTTCACGATATAGCGGAGCGATACGCGTGGAGAGATCCATTGCCTTACTATTGAGAGACTTGATTTCTACGTTTATTTTCTTGTTTTTGTATACGGCTGTTGATTTGCCGTAGCCTGTCATTGATTGAATCATGATTTAAGAATTATTTTATGCAAAAGTAGAAAAATAATAGGATAAAATTGTAATTTTGCGAAGTTATTCAATAAAAATACAATATGTCTTGCATCCTACATATAGAAACGAGTACAAAAGTTTGTTCTGTGGCGGTGACTGAGGATGGAGAGGTCCTGTTTAAAAAGGCTGACCAAGAAGGCCCTTCCCATGCAGTTCAATTGGGTGTATTCGTTGATGAGGCACTTTCATATATAGATCATCACGGAATCCCTTTTGATGCTGTGGCTGTAAGTTGTGGCCCCGGATCGTATACCGGTTTACGTATTGGCGTATCAATGGCAAAAGGTATTTGCTATGGTCGTGATTTGAAACTGATTTCAGTCCCTACGCTTGAATTGTTATGTGTGCCGGTTTTGCTTTATCAAGAAGAGTTGCCGGAGGATGCATTGTTGTGCCCGATGATTGATGCCCGAAGAATGGAAGTGTATGCGGCGATATATGATAGAGCATTGAATCCGGTACGAGGTATTCAGGCTGATATTGTAGATGAATACACTTATTTGGAATATTTGGATCATCATCCGGTTTACTTCTTTGGCGATGGTGCGGAAAAATGTAAAGCAAAAATAACGCATCCTAATGCTCATTTCTTGAGTGGCATCCAACCATTGGCTCAAAATATGGGTCCGTTGGCAGAAAGAGCGTTAGCTTGTGATCGTGTTGAAGATGTGGCGTATTTTGAACCTTTTTACTTGAAGGAGTTTGTCGCTTCTACTCCGAAAAAAATATTGTAATGAATTATAATACCCAAAGAAAAAAACTGCCGTTGCCCGAATACGGAAGAGGTATTCAGGAGATGGTGGATTACGCATTGACTTTGCCGACGAAAAGTGAACGTCAACGTTGTGCTAACACTATTGTTTCCATTATGGGAAATATGTTCCCTCATTTACGCGATGTGCCCGACTTTAAACATAAGTTATGGGATCATTTGGCGATTATGGCCGAATATAAATTGGATATAGATTATCCGTACGAAATTATTCCGCAAAAAGAAGGGATTGCAAAACCAGAGCCGATGGCATATCCGATGAAAAAAATAAAATATCATCATTATGGGTATTTGCTTGAATCTTTGACAAAAAAGATGGAAGAAATGCCAGACGGACCGGAACGTGAAGAGTTAGCGATGATGGTGGCATGTCAGATGAAGAAGTGTTTGAACGGGTGGAACAAAGATGCAATGGATGATGATAAGGTAGCATCGGATTTGGAGGCTTATACGAATGGTATGGTGCATTTGGATAAGGAGAAATTTCAAAAGGTGTATGATTTCTATGAAAAGAATCAGGGCGGCCGTTACAATGTTACCAACCGGAATAATACCAAGAAGAATAAAAGGAAAAATTAGTAAGTGTATCTAATAACGAAAGAGATATGGCTTCATTTGTAATAGAAGGTGGTCGACGTTTGACCGGTGAGATAGTTCCCCAGGGTGCGAAAAACGAAGCGTTGCAAGTAATATGTGCGACATTATTGACTTCAGAACCTGTACGCATCAAAAATATTCCCGATATATCTGATATCAATAATCAGATTAGATTGTTACAGGATATAGGAGTAAAGGTTGTTAAGAATGGAAAGGGGGATTATACTTTTACTGCTGAGGAGGTTAATCTAGACTATATACGAAGTGCTGAATATATTGAGCGATGTGCGAAATTGCGCGGTTGTGTGATGCTGATAGGTCCGATGCTGGCCCGATTCGGTAGTGCGCGTATGGCAAAACCCGGTGGAGATAAAATCGGACGTCGCCGTTTGGATACCCACTTCTTGGGTATTCAACGTTTGGGTGCGGCTTTCCAGTATGATGCCACGCATGGTGTCTTTGATATACATGCTGATAAATTAGTGGGAGCAGACATGTTGTTGGATGAGGCTTCTGTAACTGGTACAGCAAATATTATCATGGCAGCAGTATTGGCAGAGGGAACAACAACGATCTACAATGAGGCTTGTGAGCCATATATTCAGCAACTATGTTTGATGCTGAATGCAATGGGTGCCAAAATCACAGGTATCGCTTCCAACCTTTTGACGATAGAAGGTGTTGAAAGCTTACACGGAACAACGCATACCATTTTACCGGATATGATTGAGGTGGGTAGCTTTATCGGAATGGCAGCAATGGTAGGCGATGGCATCCGTATTAAGAATGTGGCATACGATAAATTGGGAATCATACCTTATACGTTTGGACGTTTGGGTGTTCAAATATTCCGTGATGGTGACGATATTTATATACCACGCCACGAACATTATGAAATTGAGTCCTTTTTGGATGGCTCATTCATGACTTTGAGTGATGCTCCTTGGCCTGGTCTGACACCGGATTTGTTGAGCGTATTGTTGGTGGTGGCAACTCAGGCAAAAGGAACAGTTCTGATTCATCAGAAGATGTTTGAGAGCAGATTATTCTTTGTGGATAAGTTGATTGATATGGGGGCGCAAATTATTTTATGTGACCCGCATCGTGCAGTGGTGGTGGGGCATAATCATCAGATACGTTTGCGAGGTGGAAGAATGTCCTCGCCTGATATACGTGCCGGAATCGCATTGCTGATTGCCGCATTGAGTGCCGAAGGTGTCAGTCGTATCAGTAATATAGAGCAGATAGATCGTGGATATGAGGATATAGAGGCTCGTCTGTCCGCACTTGGTGCCAGCATCAAACGAGTAGAAGAATGATACGCGACGAGGAGGTATATAAAATAGGTTCAATTACCAAGACCCATGGTGTCTGTGGCGAGTTGAGTATGACATTCACCGATGATGTGTTTGATAGAGTGGATGCCGAATATTTGATATGCCGCATAGATGGTATTTTGGTTCCTTTTTTTATGAAAGAATATCGTTTCAAAAGTGATACGACAGTTTTGGTTACTTTTGAAGATATTGATACAGAAGAGAAAGCAAGAAAGATGACGGGAATAGATGTGTATTTCCCTAAAGCACTGACTGATGAAATAACCGATGGTGAATATACATGGAGTTATTTTACAGGATTTGAAGTGTGTGATGTTACTCATGGAGAATTAGGACATGTTGAGTACGTAAATGACCAAACAATGAATGTCCTGTTCGAAATCAAGACTCCTGCCGGCGATGAATTATTGGTGCCCGCTTGTGAGG
>JAGBUF010000363.1 GCA_017630975.1 Paraprevotella sp.
CCTGCATTTTCAAATCAATATTTATACCGGTTTCGGCCAATGATGCCTGTGTACCCCATCTGTTTCCACCTATCAAGAACATTCCGGAGGCCACATTCCGTAAATAATAATTGCCGTCAGTAATCGATGTAGTTTCTACGGGACCATAATACACCAATCTGAAATTGTCAAAGATGGTCCAATCATCGCCGAATGCTTCTGTCTTCCTCATTCCCAACACCAAGTCTCCCGGCTCTTCAAGGATAAACTCAACAGAATTACCATCATATAGGCCATCATAATTAAAGGCCTCATTAGCCTGTGTTACATTATCGGGGAAAGTGTAGTAACCATCCTCATATGTGAACCAATCACTTTCATCATAGATACACATAAAAGGGACTGATTCAGTGCCCAAATATAGACTTGCCAACATCTGCTCAGTTCCGTTTTTATGAGCATTGGTTGCAGTCGATATATTACCATACCTATAAAAACCTTGGCAGGATGCAACATAACGACCGGCAGGCATTCCTTTTAGCACTTGGTAGTTATCAAAGGTCTTGTTCCATTGCTCGGCAATATTTCCATTGGCAGCAGTGAAAGTTGTTCCTTCCCACCCTGCACTTCCTTCTGAAAAGTCAGGATTAACAATCAAGTGGGTAATATCCATCGGATTATCGGCTGTGGCACCGGAAAGATTCTCTTCCTTGTATTGCTTGTCAGCATCCAACAAAGCCTGATATGCAGCCTCCATCGCCACTAAAAGTTCTGCAACATCGGTCAATGCCAATGCTGCTTCTGCTTGTTGTATGGGTTGCTCATAATAATCATAGCCATTCTCCCATTTGTCATAACAACCAGGCAGATACTTCTTCAATTGATCCCACATCTCCAGCATCTTGTACTCCGTTTCAGTCAGTGTGATGAAAGAACCGTGCTGAAAACTACCCGTTCCCTTCAAGTCGACAGAAGCGGTGGTATTCAGTCCCACATGGTTCGTCTCGCACACCTTATATACATATCCTTCCGAATAACGCATGTAGTAAAGGTTATAGGTGTCCTCGTTGATGCGGCGGATATGACTGGAACCCTCCACCTGTGCAGTCCCCTCGTTCGTCACGTGTGTGATGTCGGTCCATATCCCTCCGACAAGAACCGGTGAGGTTGCCTCGTAGACACCGCGGTCCTGTCCGCCTGCCGCCTCACGCTTGTAGTACATGTGGTAGAGTCCGTCGTAGGGATTGTACAGGATATCAGCGTCGATGACTGAAAATCCGGGGTCAAAGAACATGCGCGGTTGTGTCAGTGTCTTGAAATCCTCGTCAGCATAGGAATAGTATATCTTGTCATAGCTGTCGCCTGTATTGGTGGAGAGTAGGGAGTAATACACCAGATATTTGTCCACGCTCTCGTCCCAAATGATTTGCGGAGCCCACACACGATTGATTTTGGCATACTCGGCATCCGTCTTATAGCAGTCGGTGGTGGCATCCGGATCGGAAAAGACGCTCTTTCCCTGTCGGAAATCAAAGGTGGTCCCTTCCCAATGTATCAGGTCGGTCGAAGTGAGCAAATCCATACCATAATTATTCCATATCCCCGACTTGCGGTTGCACATGTCGGTACATGCCATCAGGTATTGGTTTGATTTCTCTCCGCGCAGGATGAAAGCATCACGTGTTCCACCTTCTATCTTCGCTATTGCTTCGGTGTCGAATACTTCCTCACCGTTGAGCAACACGTTGAACACCTTTCCCTTGTCCTCTTTGGTTCCCAGTGCGAAATTGGTGATTTCATAGTTGGGATTCATAAAGCAGTACAAATAACCATACATCTTGTCATCGGGTGCCACATAGACGGGATAGTCAATGTCTGCCACACTGCCGTCGGAGAAAGTAACTGAGGCAGTCAGTACGCCTGCTTTCACTTTCTCTCCCTGAGCGAGTTTGTTGACAGAAAGAGTATAGGAAAAATTGCTACCGGAAAGACTGATATAACCTTCGGTCTGATTCTTAATGCGCCATGTAAGGGTGGCACCACTGGATGTACTGGTGGGCAGTGATGCCATAGTGTGCAGAAAATTGAGCTTGTCTGTGGCATTCTTGATTTCATTCTTTAGGGCATTGACAGTTGCAGCAGTTGCCTGCTGTCCTGTGTTGGAGGAACTTTCAATATTACTCACTTCCAATTTGAGGATGTTCAGCGAATGTGCCGGAGCAGTATAGCTGATACGATTACCATTGATTCCGGTAAGGGTGGTTTCCAAAGGATATACTTTCTGCTTA
>JAGBUF010000364.1 GCA_017630975.1 Paraprevotella sp.
ACATCAGCGGCGAAGGGTAGCAGACATAATAAAAGGCGTTTATTGGCGCTTGTTTTGGTCATCAGAAATCCGGAAAATTTCACACGCCCAAAGCAAGAGAGCGATAAATGCCCCTTGGTATGTATTTTTCGTTGTGCTTCACAACGATGAGCATATCGGCGTGGGCATTCATTGTTGATTCTTGTGTGTAGGGTCATTCCGGAACCTCTGATGAAAGGATAAGCAACAGTAAGGTTCCACGCTTTTTCTATCTTTATACCAACGGGGCGTTTGGGACCGACTTCCCACAAAAGTTTATAACAATGAAAAAAATAATTTCTTTATGTCTAATTTGCCTTTTGGCTGTATCAGCAATGGCACAGCGTGCTGCTGTAATGGAGTTTAAGGCAGGTGTGGGTGTGTCACAAGCGGATGTGGATGGTATATCTGCGATTTTTATTACTTATTTTCGTCCATCAGGCTATACCATGGTTGAGCGCACTCAGATTGATCGTGTGATAGAAGAACAAGGGTTTCAACGTAGTCGCTTGACAGAAAACCAAATGGTTCGTATTGGTCAAATCTTGAATGTGTCGAAGATTGTGGTGGGTGATGTAAACGTAGTGATGGGTCAGTATAATGTGGATGTGCGTGTACTCAATGTTCAAAGTGGAACAATCGCAGCTACTGAAGGTGCAACTTTCTCCGGTACATCCTATCGAGGTAGTATGCAAAGCATAGCCCAAAAATTGGCTGGTAAGATAGCCATAGGTGCAGGACCCACGGTAAGCGCACAGCCATCAGCGCCATCTTCAGCAACTCCCAAAACGCGTACAAAGGTGGAAAGTGTATATGGATATTTGCATGTATTTCCAAATGAATTGGGTGTGTTTCAAGGTGAACCAACCAACGTAATTCGTAATATTAATAGTCAGGGCATGCATGGTTATGATGAGTGGCGTATTCCCACCAATGAAGAGTTGTCATTGCTTCGTGCGAATGGTTATTTGAATGCTGGTGCGCAATACATGACCAAAGAAAGCAAATCAGGGATGGTTTTGTTGGTAACAACGGGAAAAAGTGTAGCAGAAAAAGAGGCTATTCGAGCAGAGCAGGCTCGCCAAGCCGAGTTAGCACGGCAGCGTGAAGCTCGTAGGCAGGAATTATTAAGTCAAGGTTTGGTTGATTTAGGCTTACCGAGTGGTACTTTATGGAAAAATGCCAATGAGGGTGGTGATAATGCTCGATATACTTATGATGAAGCAGTGAGCAGATTTGGTAATAAGTTGCCAACGGTACAACAAATAGAAGAACTTAAAAATGAATGCGAATGGACTTGGACAGGTAATGGCTATAAGGTCACCGGACCCAATGGTGAGTCTATTACCTTGCCGGCTGCGGGCTTCCGCAGTCGTCGCGATGGCAATGTGTACGACGTAGGTACGGCAGGCGACTATTGGTCGTCCACTCCTCGCGGTTCAGACTACGCGAGGTTCCTCCGCTTCCATTCGAGTGAAGTCGGCAACCACTACCACTGCTATCGCAGCGAAGGGTTCTCCGTGCGTTTAGTCCAGTAATTTATGGGTGTCTGATAAAACGGCAAAACATATAAGAAGAAATCTCAATCGCAGTGTTTGTGCGGTTGAGGTTTTTTTTATTTCCCGGTATCTGCAATTGATA
>JAGBUF010000365.1 GCA_017630975.1 Paraprevotella sp.
AACCAAGTCTTGCAAATGAGTGAGATGGAGATTGCCTTGCGTGAGACACAGACTTGCTTCTATGCGCTTGAAATGAAAACGGTACAAGATGAGTTTAGGGTGGATGATGGTTTTAACTTATTGAAAGTGCCTGTCAGAGAAGCAGAAAAGGACGGTTCGTTGCGCTATATTGCATCTACTTACGACCCCTACGACATGGTAATACGCGATGGGATTTATGATGGTGGTCGTAAGTTGATTACGTTTTGTGGTGTTCTACAACAACATGTTTTCCCATTACCGGATTTGTTGAAGTCGGTATTGAAGTATGGACAGGAGGATATGCGACGTGCTGTTGAAATTGAATTTGCTGTTCAGCTGAACGATGATCGTACAGGTACGTTCTATCTGTTGCAAATCCGTCCGATGGTGGATAATAAAATGATGCTGGAGGAAGACTTGACTTTAACTCCTGACAGTGCTACCTTGATACGTTCGCACAATGCGATTGGACATGGTGTCATGACAGATATTTATGATGTGGTGTATGTGAAGACAGAAAATTATTCTGCTGCTAATAATCCAGCCATAGCTGATGAGATTGATCGGATTAACAGAACTTTCTTGCAAGAAGGCAGAAACTATATTTTGGTGGGTCCGGGACGTTGGGGAAGTAGTGATTCGTGGTTGGGTGTTCCTGTGAAGTGGCCCAATATCTCTGCGGCTCGTGTCATTGTGGAGTCAGGATTGACGAACTATCGTGTCGATCCGAGTCAAGGTACTCATTTCTTCCAGAATCTGACCAGTTTCGGTGTGGGTTACTTTACAGTCAATGATTTTATGGGGGATGGTGTTTATCGCCAAGACTACTTGAATGAACAACCTGCGGTGGAAGAGACGAATTTTGTGCGTCATGTGCATTTTGACACGCCCATCGTGGTCAAGGTAGATGGAATGAAAAAGGAGGGGATGGTGTTGTTCCCTGATATAACAGAATAAAAGAAGGGTGCGTTCCAAATGGTAGCGCACCCTTCCTGGTTGTTAAATAAAAAGCATTATACAATACCTTGTGCCATCATGGCTTTTGCCACTTTCATGAATCCGGCAATATTTGCTCCCTTTACATAGTTGACATAGCCGTCTTCTTCAGTTCCGTACTTCACACAGTTGCTGTGGATGTCTTCCATAATCATGTGCAAGCGGTTGTCCACTTCTTCCGATGTCCATGACAAGCGTTCTGAGTTTTGACTCATTTCCAAACCTGATACCGACACACCACCGGCATTGGCAGCCTTACCCGGAGCGTAAAGAATTTTAGCCTCTTGGAACACGCGGATAGCGCCCGGTGTAGAAGGCATGTTTGCTCCTTCGCTGACAGCGATTACACCATTGGCAACCAGTGCCTTTGCAGCTTCTTCGTTCAATTCATTCTGGGTAGCAGAAGGAAGGGCGATGTCTGCCTTTTCGTTCCAAGGTTTAGCACCTGCCACGTATTTGCATCCGTATTTTTCTGCATACTCACGGATACGTCCGCGGTATAGGTTCTTGAGCTCCATAATGTAGTCCAGTTTCTCGCGGTCGATACCATCCGGATCATAGATATAACCATCAGAGTCCGACATTGTAAGTACCTTTCCGCCCAACTGTAATACTTTCTCGGCTGTGTATTGGGCTACGTTTCCTGAACCTGAAATCAGTACGCTCTTGCCTTTGAGGTCCATGCCCTTGGTTTTCAACATTTCCATAAGGAAGTATACATTGCCATAACCGGTTGCTTCCGGACGAATCAATGAACCACCGAATTCACGACCCTTTCCGGTGAATGTACCGGTAAACTCGTGAGTGAGTTTCTTGTACATACCAAACATATAACCAACTTCACGTCCACCTACTCCGATATCACCGGCTGGAACGTCAGTGTCCGGACCAATGTGCTTGGTTAATTCCAACATGAATGCTTGGCAGAAACGCATTACTTCGGCATTGCTCTTACCACGAGGAGAGAAGTCAGAACCTCCCTTGCCACCACCCATAGGTAATGTGGTAAGTGAATTTTTGAAAGTTTGCTCAAAAGCCAGGAATTTCAAAATACCCAAATTTACTGAGCTATGGAAACGGATACCGCCCTTGTAAGGACCAATCACATTATTGTGTTGTACACGATAACCCATGTTGGTTTGTACTTGCCCCTTGTCGTCTACCCAAGTTACGCGGAATTGATATACGCGATCTGGAATGCAAAGGCGTTCAATCAGGTTGGCCTTGTCAAATTCAGGATGCTTGTTGTATTCTTCTTCAATTGTGCTGAGAACTTCCTCTACAGCTTGATGATACTCCGGTTCGTTAGGGAAACGACGTTTCAAATCTTCTAAAACTTTTTTTGCGTCCATGTTTCAATCTTTTTATAAATTTCAAATTTTGTCTTGTTTTGTATGGTGTATTTGTGTCGAACAACTACTATTCGTTCTTTATAAACCGATAAATGTTCGTTTTCAGTTGCCAAAGGTATAAATTTAATGACAAACTGCCAACAAAACCAAGAAAAAAAATCTTTTTGCTCGTTTTTTGATTAAAAATAAGCGTTTTATCCATACAACAAATGCTTTTTGCTATCTAAATGTTACTTTATATAAGAATGAAATGCTTTTGAGAAAGTTAATTCCGTTATTTTGTGGAAAAACGTTATTTTTCTTTCCATTTCTCTCGTAAAACACTATCTTTTTTCTAACTTTGCAAGATAACATATACATAAACAATGAAGCATATAAGAAACTTCTGTATTATAGCGCATATCGATCACGGTAAATCTACTTTGGCGGATCGGTTGCTTGAATACACAAACACGATAAAAGTGACTGAGGGACAGATGCTGGATGACATGGACTTGGAGAAAGAACGTGGTATTACCATCAAGAGTCATGCCATTCAAATGGAATACATGCACGAGGGGGAGAAGTATACGTTGAATCTGATTGATACTCCGGGACACGTTGACTTCTCTTATGAGGTGTCGCGTTCAATTGCAGCTTGTGAAGGTGCGTTGTTAGTGGTGGATGCGACACAAGGTGTACAGGCGCAGACGATATCCAACCTTTATATGGCCATTGATCATGATTTGGAAATTATTCCTGTAATCAATAAGTGTGATATGGTCAATGCTATGCCTGAAGAGGTGGAGGATGAGATTATTGATTTGTTGGGTTGTAAGCGCGAAGAAATTATTCGTGCATCAGGGCGCACCGGACAAGGCGTTGATGACATATTGAAAGCTGTGGTGGAGAGGATTCCACATCCGGATGGCGATGAAGATGCTCCTTTGCAGGCATTGATTTTCGACTCTGTGTTCAATTCATTCCGCGGAATCATTGCCTATTTCAAGATAGTAAACGGAAGCATCAAGACCGGGGATAAGGTGGTGTTTATCAATACGGGGAAAGAGTATTCTGCTGATGAAATAGGTGTGCTGAAGATGGAAATGTCGCCACGCCAGGAATTGCATTGTGGTGATGTAGGATATATCGTTTCCGGAATAAAGAATGCAACAGAGGTGAAGGTGGGTGATACGATTACGCATGTAGCGCATCGTTGTTCATCTGCTATTGATGGCTTTGAAGAGGTGAAACCGATGGTGTTTGCTG
>JAGBUF010000366.1 GCA_017630975.1 Paraprevotella sp.
CCCAAACCGGCAGTTTCACCTTTGTGAGAGAAGTAAACACCATAAATTGTGTTCTTATCTGCATTTAATGCAACATATCCCCAAATTGCATCCCACAAGCCCTTACCGGTAACCGGAATAACATATTTCAATTCACCATTGATGGTACATTCATATAAAGGCAAGTTGTTCTCAGAGATATTCTTATCTTCCACATTGAAACCTGCTTGGTCCTTATCGGCTCCTTCATTCACGATTTCACCTTGACCATTGATGATTTTATCAGCAACAACCACTTCTGCATAAGTGTTTTCAACTTCTGCCTTTTCTACATCACGAAGATTTAGAGCTGCTAATATTTGACTTTTCTTGTCAATGCGAACATTTGCTGTTGACTGCGGTTCTAATGCCTTAGACACAAACGCCAAAAGGAAGGCAACAATGATAACCACTACACATGAATATATTATGGTATAAACATTACTGTTTGTATCAATTCCTTTCTTTTGAGGCTTATTCTCACCAACTTCTACAATTTCTTCAAATTCTGAAGCCGGAGCTTGGCATACAGGACATTTCTCAGGAGCTTTATCGCCCTCATGTATGTAGCCACATACTTTACATCTGAATTTCTTTGTAGCCATATCCTAATTATTTTTTAATTACACGTTTAGCTCGCTTATCAATGTTGCTTTGCACTACATAATAGTCAATCAACGGAGCGAATAAGTTCATCAACAAGATGGCCAACATCATACCTTCTGGATAACCCGGGTTCAATACACGGATGATTACCGCCATTGCACCAATCAAGAAACCATAAATGTATTTACCGGTTTCTGTACGAGCTGATGTTACAGGATCAGTTGCCATAAATACTGCACCGAAGCAGAATCCACCTAATACGATGTGTTGGTACCAAGGCATTTCTGCTGCCGCATTTCCTTCTGGACCCCATTGGTTAAATACAAGACCCATAATGATACCACCGGCAAATACGCTAAACATTGTTTTCCAACTTGCTACACCACTCCATAAAAGTATGATAGCACCGATGGCGATAGCAATTACGCTGGTCTCACCAATAGAACCGGGAATAAGACCTAACACTTGGTCGAAAGAGAATGTCGGAACAGCACCGGTTGCCACTTCACCTAAAGGAGTAGCCATTGTAAAGGTGTCTGGTAAATCATTTCCTAAACCGAAAATGCTTTCTTTTGCCACCCAACAAGCATCACCACTCATGGCAGAAGGATAAGAGAAGAACAAGAATGCACGTGCAATTAAAGCAACGTTAAAGATGTTCATACCTGTACCTCCAAAAATCTCTTTTGCAAAAATAACAGAGAATGCACAAGCAATAGCAATGATCCATAACGGACAGTCAACAGGTACAATCATCGGAATGATGATACCTGATACCAAGTATCCTTCTTGAATCTCTTCATGTTTCCATTGTGCTACGATAAACTCGATACCCAAACCTACAATGTAGGAAACGATAATCTTTGGCAACACTGCCAAGAATCCGAATCCGAACATTTCGATGAATGATGCCTCTACGCCTGCAGCTGCATAATTCTGGTATCCAATGTTGTACATACCGAACAAAAGTGCCGGTAACAGTGAAATGACCACAAAAGACATGATACGCTTGCTGTCAATGGCATCATGCACGTTTACTCCGGTTTTCGAAGTCGTGTTCGGCACAAACAAGAATGTTTCAAAGCCGTCGAACACAGACTGAAAAGCTTGAAGTTTACCGCCCTTCTCAAAGTTCGGCTTTATCTTATCAAGATATTTTCTTAACGCGTTCATTATTTATATTAATTAATATTTCACATTTATTATGCCATCTCTTTACGAAGCATATCCAATCCTTCGCGAACAATACGTTGCAATTCCAATTTAGAAGAATCGACAAACTCACAAATTGCGAAGTCTTCCGGTGCAACCTCATAGATACCTAATGCCTCCATGCGGTCGATATCACCGGTGATAATTGCCTTGATTAACTGTTCTGGGAAAATATCCATCGGGAACACCTTATCGTATTCGCCAGACATGATCATGTGACGTTCACCACCCTTTACACGTGCATCTAATTTGAACTCTTTCTTGCACATCAAAGAACTTAAATAAGAACGACTGGTTGAATATTCATTAAAGCGTGGCATGATCCAACCGAACATTTCATGAACATCATCTCCTTCAGGGATTACATTTACCTCAGTAGTGTGTGCTCCTAAGAAACCATCGGCAGTTGTCTTGACACCGGTCATTACATTACCGTTGATGATACGGATATTCTTGTCTGTAGAAACATTACCATTTACAAGTGTTGTCAATTGCTGACCTACTACCATCTTGCAATATGCAGGAGTATTCACTTCAGAACCTGCAAAAGCTATCACGCGTGTAAAATCCAATTGACCTGTGTTGAACAAATGACCGATGAATATCACTTCTTCTGCTCCAATTGTCCAAACTACTTCTCCCTTGTTGATGGGTGCAACATGATTGATATGTACACCAACGTTACCTGCTGGAGCAGCACCATCATAAACAGTCACCTCTACATTCTTCGCTTCTTTCAAAGCTGGTGCTGTTTGGTTCTTATGTACTCCTAAGTGTGTAGGTGCCAATTTTGACAAAGCATCAAGACCTGTCTGGAAATCAGCTTCACGACCATACAGTACATACTCAAAGTCTGCTGACAAAGGCATTGAGTTAAAAGCAGAAACAAAAATAGCTTTCGGTGCGTCTGAAGGATTGGCTGTCACGTCATAAGGACGTTGCTTAAAGAAAGCAAAAAGACCGGTTTCCAACAGTGTTTCCTTCACTGCGTCACCAGTCATCTGAGCCAAATCTTTCTTCCCAAAATCTACATATTGTTGCTTTTCATCCGCCTCAATACGTACACTTAACACTTTACGACGTTCTCCTCGCTCAACTAAAGCGACCTTTCCGCTTACCGGAGCAACGAACTTCACTTCTGGAAGATTCTTGTCTACAAACAAGGCATCTCCCACCTTAACCGTGTCACCTTCTTTGACAAGCACCTTGGGTTTCATTCCGTTGAAATCATCCGGCAACATAGCGAATAAACCGGTTGATTGTACAGAAATCAAATCCTTGGCGGGCTTGCCCTTGAGATTAACGTCAAGGCCTTTGCGTAATTTAATTACTTTTGCCATATTATAGGATTTAATAATTGATTTGTCTAAAACGACACAAAATTACAGTAATTTTATTACATTGTGAAGAATTCTAAAAAGAAAAATTGTATTTTTGTGAACAAAATCAACGCCTATCAGAAAACTAAAGACCATAGTCAGAACTATCGTAGGTATTGTTCTCACTCTATACCTTCTTCTCGCTGCTACGATTTATGTTCCGGCAGTTCAAAAAACCGTAACAAAAGTCACAGAAAGCAACCTATCTAATTTATTGCAGACAGAAGTAAATATTGGAAAAATCACCTTGGGATTCTTTAATAGAGTAATACTTGATAATGTAATCATTAAAGATAAGAATAACAAGGATTTATTAACTTCTGCACGCATATCTTGCAAGGTCAATTTATTAGAATTAGCAAAAGGTGTTATATCGATTGGAAGTATTCAACTATACGGCTTTGACATCCAACTTTATCAAGAAGAAAATGAACAAGAAAATAACTTCAAGTTCTTGATTGATGCTTTCAACAAAGGCGAAAAAGAGTCAGAAACACCTCACATCAACATCAATTCTATTTTAATCAGACGCGGTAAACTGTCGTGGCACCAATGGAACCAACCACAGAAACAGGAAGGTTTTGATCCGAACCACATTGTTATCAATAAAATCACCGGTACTCTCGCACTCAAAGAGTTGAGTAAGGATTCCATTCAACTGAATGTCAAGAAAATCAGTTTTGAAGAGCAAAGTGGCTTTGCATTGGAACAACTTTCATTCAAGATTCATGGAAATAAAAAGAATATCGCTCTTAATGATTTCAAATTAGTATGCCCCAATACAGCTATACAGTTCTCTCCCATTTTCATTCAAATCGACTACAAAAATGACACAACAAATACAAAAGAGACATTTAAGAATTTGGCTTTGAATGGAAAAATCGAGCAAGGCACAATCTCTCCATCTGATTTTAATAGTTTTTTCTCTCCATTAAGAAAGTGGCCTTTAGACAAACACTTGCAGCTCAACCTGGCATTTGAAGGTGATTTAGACCATTTGAATATCCCTCAACTGAAGTTGTATACTCAAAACAACGATTTCATGCTGGATGCGCCAACTGAAATACGGAACTTAATGTCTCAAGATCAAATACAAGTCAGCACCAAACTCAGAAATTTACAGGTTCGTTCTACTTTTGGTCAACTTATAGCCCAAATTTTGACCGACGACATAAAAAATATAGAGCCATATATTAAAGCTATAGATTTCACCAAAGCCAATGGCAATATGAGCTATTCACCTGATGACATAAAAAGCAACTTGAATATTGCTACAGGATTGGGCGAACTTTCCATTTATGGAAGAGTGGAAAACAAAGAAAACATCACGATGAGTGCAAAAAGCAATGAAATAGATTTGTCCGCGCTTATCGGCCATGAAAAAAAAATGGGGAAAGACATCATTTGACATAAAAGGCGATGGCTTTATCGAGGGAAACCAATTAAAAGCTTTTGGCATTGATGGTATTCTCAACAAATTGACTTACCAAAATTATGCTTATAAAAACATTACGTTCAACACATTTGGTAACGGCAACGAATATAGTGCCGAGGTGGAGATAGACGATAGTCATCTGCAATTGACGGCTAATGCCACGACTAATTGGAAATCCGCATCAAAACACATCCATCTCGTTGCCGAGGTTGAACAGTTCAGACCTCATACCCTCAACTTGACGACAAAACATCCAAACACGAATTTTTCCGGCGATATCCATGTAGGTTTTACAGGAAAGAATATTGAAAACCTTGAAGGAGAACTATGCATTGAAAATTTCAGAATGGAATCCGAGAAGGAAACATATACTCAATCCCCTATTACATTCTCGATAGAAAACGAAGACGAACAAAAACATTTATTGTTTGACAGCGACTTTATGAGCGCTGAGATTGACGGTACATTTAACTACACGTCATTAGCAGGGAATGCACAAATGTTCATGCATCAATATTTACCCAACATTATATCTGCGCCTAAAATTGTCAGCAAAAAAGCCGACGAACTTTCGGTATTCGTCAACATCAAGGATTTATCAATACTTGAAAAGGTCCTTGAGTTACCGCTCAAAATGGAGAAACCCGGATATGTCAGTACGTATTTCAATAGCGAAAACAACGACTTGAGTTTTAATGCCTCATTCCCGGCTATTGCCTATGATCAACAAAAAGCAAAGGACGTAGAGGTCATCATTGGGCAATCCAACGACTCAATTGAGTGTAATGTAAAAATCAATAAAGAATTCGGAAGCACACCCGTAGATATTGTGGTCAATGCAACCGGATTAGACGACCATATTAAAACGAATATTAATTGGTCCAATAAAATCAATGACCTATACAAAGGCCATGTTGGTATCAACACTTTCTTTACCCCCAATGAAAACTATGGCAGAGACATCAGTTTTGTTATTGACCCGTCTGAAGTAACTCTCAATGATACGCTATGGAATATTCATCGCTCACAAATTGACATCACGGAAGAGCACATCATTGTTGACAACTTCAAGATTGAAAACAAATCACACCATATCTGTGTCAATGGACAAGTATCGGATGACATAAACGATTCATTACATATAGACCTTAAAGAAATCAATTTGGAATACCTTTTTGACATCATCAATTTCAAGCCTGTAGATTTCGGAGGTATTGCCACAGGAAAAGCATATGCAGTAAATCTCAAGAAGAATGCAAAGATTGAAGGTGATGTAGATGTACAGGACTTTACTTTCAATCATGCTCATTTGGGAGATTTGGATATCATTATCGGATGGGGACAAGAAGAAAATGCCATCAATATCAATGCTCACATTGAGGACCCAAAAAATAATGGTATAACAGACGTAAACGGTGAGGTACGATTGGGTGCCCCTCCAAGAGGAGGACTTGATTTAATGATTAATACTCAAAACATTGACTTATATTTCTTAAACAAATACACAAAGGAGATTTTCACCAACATGAATGGCAGGGCTAGTGGGTGGACCAGAGTCTTCGGCCCATTCAAAGACATC
>JAGBUF010000367.1 GCA_017630975.1 Paraprevotella sp.
ATCGAATCATACTAAATTGTAGAAAAATGGATATATCAGTTGTTATTCCACTATTTAACGAAGAAGAATCTCTTCCCGAATTGCACGCATGGATTGATCGTGTAATGAAAAATAACGGTTTTACATACGAAGTCATTTTTGTCAACGACGGAAGTACCGACCATTCTTGGGAGGTCATTGAAGGACTCCAGCGTGACCATGAGAATGTCAAAGGGATAAAATTCCGTCGCAATTACGGAAAAAGTCCGGCGCTGTATTGTGGATTCGATCGCGCACAAGGAAATGTTGTTATTACAATGGATGCCGACCTTCAGGACTCACCTGATGAGATTCCAGAGTTATACCGTATGATTATGAAAGATGGTTACGACCTCGTTTCCGGCTACAAACAGAAACGATACGATCCGCTTTCAAAGACCATCCCTACTAAACTATTCAATGCCACTGCGCGCAAAGTCAGCGGCATCAAGAATCTTCATGATTTCAATTGTGGTCTGAAAGCATACCGAAAGGAAGTCATCAAGAGTATTGAGGTGTACGGAGAGATGCATCGCTATATCCCCTATTTGGCAAAGAATGCCGGATTTGACAAGATAGGCGAGAAAGTGGTTCATCACCAAGCCCGCAAATACGGAAAAACAAAATTTGGATTAGATCGTTTTGTCAATGGTTATCTGGACCTGATTACCTTGTGGTTCCTGAGTCGTTTCGGACTAAAGCCGATGCACGTATTCGGATTATTGGGCACACTGATGTTCATCATCGGTTTTGTTTCTGTTATCGTGGTGGGTGCCTCCAAGATTTATGCGATGAAACATGGTTTGGGATATCGTTTGGTAACAGACTCCCCCTATTTTTATCTGGCTCTTACCATGATGCTGATGGGCACACAGTTCTTTTTAGCCGGATTCATTGGAGAACTGATTAGCAGGAATTCATCTGAAAGAAACAACTACCTGATTGAAAAAGAAATTTAATATCATGGGGATCATCAATCAAATAAAATATTTACTGATTTGTATCCTGACGGTCACCATCATTTCATGTGACTCGAACGACTGTCCGCTCAACAATGTGGTGTATAGCACCTATGGGTTCTATGTCAACACTGCTGACGGAGAAGCCAAAGTGAGTGTCATGGATACCTTGACTGTTGTGGCTGCCGGAACAGACTCTATACTGATTAATCGCATGTATGAAATGAGTTCCATTGAACTTCCGGTAAGTTACACATCGGGCACAGACACCCTCGTTTTCCGGTTCACCAATAAGAATAAAGAAACGTTTGAAGACTCTGTTTTTATCGACAAAGAAAATATTCCTCATTACGAGTCGCCCGACTGTCCGACTGCCATGTTCCACTATATAACCGGAATACGCACCACTCATACACTGATAGAGAATGCAATTGTTGTCCATCCGAATATCAACTACAATGCAACTGAAAACTTTAAAATATATTTTTATTCCCTTCATTAGTCTGTTCTTTTCTATATCCTTACAGGGCAAAGGGAAAGACAGTACTAAAGTGGAAATAGTGATGGTGAATCTCTCAGAACAAGAGGCACCTGTTTTTGGAGGCGTTTCCTTGTCGGCAGACCTTGTAGGTGTTGTCATGAAAGCGCTCAAATCCGACTATGCACAAATGGAAGTTGCGGCACGTCTCAACTTCAAGGAAAAATATTTCCCTGTATTTGAAATGGGATATGGCAGTTGTGACTATGAAGGTGCAGAAAGCGGAAATACATTCAAGACCCAAGCGCCATATTTCCGTATCGGAATGGACTATAATTTTACAAAAAAATGGTGGAAGGGCAATCGATTGTATGCCGGCGTGCGATATGCTTTCAGTTCGTACCAATATGACATTTCTTCGCCACGTTTTTCTGACCCTGTTTGGGAAACCGAATGTCCTTTTGTTTATAAAGATTTGAAAGGCACCTCACATTGGGGAGAGGTCGTATTTGGCATAGAAACACGTATATGGAAGTTTTTTCATCTGGGATGGAACGTCCGATATAAATTCCTGTTCAGCGAAAAAGGTTCCTCTATCGGCAACCCATGGTACATACCCGGTTTTGGTAAGTTTGGAACATCAGGATTGGGAGGAACATTTAATATCATTTTTGACATCTAAGCCATCATGAACATTACTCAAGACATCCTTATAGGTATAGCTTTGGCCATGGATTGTTTTGCCGTCAGCATTGCTTCCGGAATTACAACGAAACAATTCCATCAACGTCCCATGATAGCGATGATTGCTGCCTTTGGCTTGTTTCAAGGGGGACTGACACTTTTGGGTTGGTATGTCAGTTCTCTGTTCAGCGAATGGTTACAACCCATTGATCATTGGATTGCTTTCGGTCTGCTCTCCCTTATCGGCATACAAATGCTACGCGAGGGATTCAATAACGACGAAGGAAAAGAATCAAAATTCAATCCTCTTGACTATAAGGTAATTCTTACTTTGGCTGTTGCTACAAGCATTGATGCCTTGGCGGTGGGGGTCTCTCTGACTTTTATGGGCGTCAACTATTGGAATGAAATTGCCATGCCGGTTGCCATTATTACCATCATCAGTTCATTACTCACCTATGTCGGACTGCACATTGGCATCCGGATTGGCAGAAAGATCCCTTTTTCTCCTACTCCCATCGGAGGAATCATCCTGATTGGCATTGGCATTAAAATCATCATTGAACATCTAAGTTAGTCCTATGAGTAACAATAAAAACAACATCAAGAAACATCTACCATTTCTCATCATTCTGATACTGGGAACTTTATACGCCATCAACAGGAGGCAATCATCCCCTGAGTTTCAACAAGAGAATGGCAGTATATTTGGAACTGTCTATCACGTAACCTACCAATGTGATAGTAGTTTGAAGGCTGAAATTGAGCAAGAAATGAAAAAAGTGGACTTCTCTCTTTCTCCTTTCAACAAGTCATCCATCATTACACAAATCAACAACAATGAGGAAGTCATCCCCGATAGTCTTTTCATCCATGTCTTTAACTTGTCCAAACAAGTCAGCGAACAGACAAAAGGGGCTTTTGACATTACGGTCGCTCCACTCGTTAATGCATGGGGATTCGGGTTCAAAAATGCGGAGAACATCACCCCTGAACTGATTGACAGCCTACGTTCGTTTGTCGGTTTTGATATGGTAGAGTTGAGCCAAGACCACCAAATCGTGAAACAAGACCCTCGTATTACGTTGGACTGCAGTGCCATTGCCAAAGGTTATGGTAGTGATGTGGTGGCAAATTTCTTCAATAGAAAAGGCATCAATAATTATATGATTGAGATTGGTGGAGAAATCGTTGTCAAAGGTCATAACCCTAAGGAAAGGAAATGGAGAGTGGGCATCAACAAACCCATAGACGACTCTCTGAGCACGAGAAATGAGATACAAACCATACTTGAAATAACCGACTGTGCAATGGCTACATCGGGTAACTATCGGAACTTTTATTTCAAGGATGGTAAAAAATATGCGCACACCATCAATCCGCATACAGGATATCCGGTACAACACTCCATCTTGTCTGCGACAGTCATTGCCCCCGATTGCGCCACGGCCGACGCATACGCCACATCTTTTATGGTAATGGGACTTGATGGTACCAAAGAAATCTTGAAACAACGCCCGGAACTACAAGCCTACATCATCTATTCTGATGAGAAGGGGGAAAACGAGATATACATGACTGAAGGAATAAAGGATTTCATCATACCATAACAAGCGGAGCTATATGGAATCATTAACTTCTGAAATATTAGCCTCTCTTCCGCTGTTTCAAGGGATAGGAAAGAATGAGCTGGCACAATTCAGCGATAGTGTGCCCCACTCTATTGTGAAATACAATAAAGGTCAAACCATTGTTTCCCAAGACTCTCCTTGTCGACATCTTATTTTGATTCTTCAGGGAACTGTCGGTGTCTCTACGGATGCAGACAACAAAATCTATACATTGCATGAACGTTTACATTCCCCGATAGCCATACAACCGGAGATGTTGTATGGGATATCATTGAGATACACCCACAGCTATACTGCCCAAACGGAAGTCAAAGCATTGATTATCCCCAAAGAAGGAGTGGTCACGATGTACAGCCATTTTGAAGTGTTCCGACTCAATATCATCAATTTGCTGTCTACCAAAATCTATCGTCAACATCAATGGTTTTGGCATAATCATGATGCAGGAACAGAAAAACGAATCGTCCATTTCATCCATTCCCGTTGTTCCTACCCTGCAGGCGAAAAAATATTGGAAATCAGCATGGAGCAACTTGGCAGACAAATCAACGAACCTCGAATGAAAATCTCACACTCATTGAATCAAATGCAAAAGAAAGGATGGTTGTTACTCCATCGTGGAAAGATTATCGTACCCGCATTGGAAAAACTCATCCTTAACGTTAAATAATATACAGATGAACAACGAAATAAATCATACAGACGAAAGAAAGAATCCTTTTTTTGCCAAATCTTATGGCACTCCACACGATACTGCTCCTTTCAACGAGATTCGTTTGGAAGATTATGAGCCGGCATTCATGGAAGGCATCCGACAAGATGATGCCCTGACCGAGCAAATTATCAATAACCCGGAGCCTCCGACGTTTGACAATACGATAGCATTCAACATCCCTGACAATTTATTGGGACGTGTAAGTAATGTATTCTTTAATCTTTTAAGTGCAGAAACCAACGACGAGATGGATGCTTTGGCACAAAAGATGTCGCCTATACTGACTGAACATGCAAACAACATCCTACTCAATGAAAAGTTGTTTGCTCGCGTAAAAGCGGTATATGAGCAACATCGCGAATTGTCACAAGAAGAACAGATGCTACTGGAGAAAACTTATGATGGTTTTATTCGTAGTGGTGCCAACCTTTCTGCTGAAGATAAAGATAAACTAAGAGCCATCAACACAGAATTGGCACAACTCACACTTCAGTTCTCACAGAACAATCTTAAGGAGACAAATTTGTTCCAACTGCATATCACTGCTCAGGACGACCTTTCAGGACTTCCTGATTCAGCCATTGAAGCGGCAGCCCTTGCTGCTAAGGAAAAACAGTTGGAAGGATGGTTGTTCACCCTTCATGCCCCCAGCTACAATCCATTCATGACGTATGCAGACAACAGGGAGTTACGCAGACAGATGTATATGGCTCGCAACACCATCTGTATCCATGACAACGAATATAACAACACCGATATTGTCAAACGTATCGTCAACCTGCGTCGGGAACGCGTTCAACTATTGGGATTCAACACTTATGCTGATTTCGTACTGAAAAGAAGGATGGCTGAAAACAGCGACAATGTATATCAATTGTTGAACGACCTTTTAGAGGCATACCTCCCTACCGCTCGTGAAGAGGTCAAAGAAATTCAAACTCTGGCACAGGAAATGGAAGGCGAAGACTTTGTCATACAACCATGGGACTTTGGATATTATTCCCACAAATTACAATTGAAAAAGTTCAATCTGGATGCAGAAATGCTCCGCCCATACTTTGAACTCTCGCGTGTTAAGGACGGTGTTTTCGGATTGGCGACCAAACTATATGGTATCACATTCAAAGAAAACCCCGACATACCGGTCTACCACCCCGACGTAACCGCATACGAAGTTTACGATAAAGATGGTTCATATTTGGCGGTACTCTACACAGATTTCCACCCCAGAGAAAGTAAACAGAGTGGAGCATGGATGACCTCCTACAAGGAACAATGGATGGATGAAAAGGAAGGCAATAGTCGCCCCCATGTTTCAGTAACCATGAACCTGACCAAACCCACGGAAACCAAACCCGCCCTACTCACACTGAGTGAAGTGGAAACATTCCTACATGAGTTTGGACATGCTCTGCATGGTATTTTTGCCAACACACGCTTTGAAAGTCTCAGCGGAACAAGTGTTTATTGGGATTTCGTGGAGCTCCCCTCACAAATCATGGAAAACTTTGCCGTTGAACGCGATTTTTTGAATACCTTTGCCCAGCATTATCAGACAGCAGAACCCATTCCTGAAGAACTGATTGACCGCATTGTCAGCAGCAGGAATTACAATGCCGCATATGCATGCATTCGACAGGTAAGTTTCGGTTTGTTGGATATGGCATACTACACATTGAGTGAGCCATTTGATGCGGATGTGCTACAATTTGAAAAAGAGGCATGGGCACCGGCACAACTGCTTCCGCAATTGCCCGACACATGCATGAGCGTACAGTTCGGCCACATCATGTCCGGAGGTTATGCTGCTGGATATTACAGCTATAAATGGGCAGAAGTATTAGATGCCGATGCGTTCTCATTGTTTAAAGAAAAAGGGATATTCAACCAAGAAGTAGCACAGAGCTTCCGCGACAACATCCTGTCCAAAGGAGGTACCGAGCCTCCAATGGTATTATACAAGCGTTTCCGTGGACAAGCACCGAGCATTGACGCCTTGCTACAAAGAAATGGTATAAAGAAATAAAAAGACACACATGAATATGGCAGACGAAAAACAACATAGTTTAGACTTGCGCTATTTGCGCATGGCAAAAATCTGGGCGGAAAACAGCTACTGTGTGCGCCGTAAAGTAGGAGCACTCATCGTGAAAGATAAAATGATTATCTCAGATGGATACAATGGGACGCCCGCCGGCTTTGAAAACATCTGTGAGGACGAAAACAATGTGACCAAACCATACGTTCTTCATGCCGAAGCCAATGCCATCACCAAAATAGCCCGTTCCGGAAATAACAGCGAGGGAGCTACATTGTATGTCACCGATGCTCCCTGCATAGAATGTTCCAAACTCATCATTCAAGCCGGTATCAAAAAGGTGTTCTACGCCCGACAATATCGTCTTACCGATGGCATAGAATTGTTGGAACGCGCCGGCATTGAAGTGATTTATATGCCCCTCAGCGATTCCGAATAAGTTTAAAGCATAGCACACATGAAACATAAAAACTCATTCAGATATGTACCATTCCTGTTAGCCATTTGCCTGGTAGGAGGTATATTGATTGGAAACTTCTACACCCTTCAATATTCCGGGAACAGATTGAACATCATCAATACCGGGACCAACAAAATCAATGACTTGTTGCGAATCATTGACGACCAGTATGTGGATACCGTCAATATGCCCGATTTGATTGAAAAGGCCATGCCTCGTATCCTTTCTGAGCTGGACCCTCATTCGGTATACATCAAAGCAAAGGATGCGGAAGCTGCCGCCAACGATCTCAAAGGCAGTTTCTCCGGAATCGGTGTCTCATTCACCATACACGAAGACACCATTCACATCATCAGTGTCATTAAAGGAGGACCCTCTGAAAGAACCGGTCTTTTGGCTGGCGATCGTATTGTTTCCATCAATGATACAGTATATGTAGGTGATACCATCACATCTGAAAAATGTATGAAAAG
The DNA here is from genome assembly GCA_017630975.1 of Paraprevotella sp. Taxonomy (GTDB): domain Bacteria; phylum Bacteroidota; class Bacteroidia; order Bacteroidales; family Bacteroidaceae; genus Paraprevotella. The sequence goes on from JAGBUF010000367.1 coordinate 7,457, forward strand.
ACTGAAAGGTGAAAAAGGTACTACCGTAAAACTGGGCATCAAGCGAATGGGCGAAAAAGATTTGTTAGACTATACCATTGTAAGAGGTGACATCCCTCTTCACAGCGTAGAAGCTACATACATGCTGACGCCGGAAATCGGGTATGTCAAAATTAAAAGTTTCAGCGAAACCACCTATCCTGAGTTATTGGTATCATTGGCAAAATTGGGACAAGAAAACTTTAAAGGATTGGTCATCGATTTACGGGGGAACATTGGAGGTATCATGCAGACAGCAATTCAGATGGCCAATATCTTCTTACCGAAGGACAGACTGATTGTTTATACCGAAGGACGCAAGTTCACACGCGAAGAGTACGTCAGTGATGGAAGGGGGGCCTTCGCTCATTTACCATTGGTAGTTCTCATAGATGAAGGCTCAGCATCTGCCAGTGAAATCTTTGCCGGCGCCATTCAGGACAACGACCGGGGCACCATCATCGGAAGAAGGTCTTTCGGAAAGGGATTGGTGCAAATGCCCGTAGAGTTTCGCGATGGCAGCGTTATCCGTCTCACCATAGCACGATATTATACCCCCTCCGGACGTTGCATACATAAACCTTATGAAAAAGGACATGGTGAGGAGTATGACAACGACCTTTTGGAACGATATGAACGTGGAGAATTTTTCTCGGCTGACAGCATACACCAAAATGGTCCGCAATACAAAACACGTTTGGGAAGAGTGGTTTATGGAAATGGGGGCGTCATGCCGGATATCTTCATTCCGGAAGACACCTCAGCAGTGACGGTCTACTATAAAGAAGCCGTTTTCAGCGGACTGATTCATCAGTATGCGTTGAAGTTCACCGATACGCATCGCCAAGAATTAGAGAAATTCCAGACCGTAGAGGAAATGGTGAAATATTTGAAAACAAAGAATATAGTCGGCGATTTTGCAAAATTCGCTCAAGAACGTGGTTTGCGTCGCAGAAATCTGATGCTCTATAAATCGCGAAAATTATTTGAATGTAATCTTTTCGGTAATATCATCAGTAACATGATGGAGACGGACCAATTCTATGAGTTCATCAATAGCGACGACCCGGCAATACTTCAATCCATCCAAATCATTGAGAAGGGAGAAACATTCCCCACTCCTCCTCAAGATATAGAACCTCATCATCCATAGGACCATGAATAAGAAAGAACTAAGAGCTGAAATCAATAAGATTAAAAAAGAAACCACCATGGGTGCACGCCTTGACCTCTCAGGAGCTGTCCTGCGAAAATTGGCTACTCACCCTCGTTTTATGGAAGCCGATACAGTACTGATGTACAACTCATTGCCGGATGAGGTGGAAACACGCGACTTTGTCATCTATTGGAGTATGCGCAAATGTGTCTTACTTCCTGTGGTCAAAGGCAGTGAACTGGAGTTGAGACGCTACATCCCGGAAAAGGGATTCACTGTTGGAGCCTATGGTGTATTGGAGCCTAATGGTGAGGCCTTTACCGATTATGCATCCATTGACCTCGCTGTTATTCCAGGAGTGGCTTTCGACCAAGAGGGAAACCGTTTAGGAAGGGGCAAAGGTTATTACGACCGTTTGCTCAATAAAATGAATCATCCCTCACTCTATAAATTAGGTATCTGTTTTGATTTTCAAAAGGTGGAACATGTTCCAACAGAGGAACACGATGTTCCGATGGATGAGGTCTTATAATAGACTAATAGAAAACAATGTTTTGAATGACTTGCGCCCCGACATGTTCATTCAGTCGACGCACTAATATCTCACGAGACATCATCAGATTCGTCTTCAATGCAGGAGAAGAAAGTTTTACGTATAACGTTTGGTTCCTGACCGTCGTTTCACGGGTGTACCGATTGATAGCTTCTCCCATCACTTCGGTCCATGCCTTGCAGATACGATATTCATTCAAAGGAGTCTCTAACCCCTCCTGTCTGCAATACTGACGAATCAAAAGTCCTAACAACTCCGCTTGTTTGCGTTTCATCACTGAATGTCCCCGTTTTTTACGTAAAACAATTTATAGTCTTTGTCTGTCTTCTCCAGTATACTGTCAAGATGATCTCTGTTCGTGTCCGTAATGAATATCTGTCCAAAACGCTCACCGGAAACCAATTTCACAATTTGTTCTACCCGATGGGCATCCAATTTATCAAAAATATCATCTAACAACAACA
>JAGBUF010000368.1 GCA_017630975.1 Paraprevotella sp.
CATTGAATTGATGCAGATTCTATGTATTGGCGCTTTCACTATTCCCATCCAACATCTTTGTTTGAATCTTGTTGTCACAAAAGAACGTTCCGATATCATCATGTGGAGTACCATCCTCAGTGGTCTTTGCCAAATTATTGCCATCGTCACAACTATTCCTTGTGGTATTTACACAATGGTTTGTGCATATACCGGTGTCAATATTTGTTGGTTACTCATATGGTTATATTTTGTCCGCCGTGAAATTGGTCTCCGTTTCAGAGAAGCCTTCCTTGATATATTCCCTTATGCAGCCATTGCAGGAGCCGTAATGATGGCAACATATTATATAACTCTCCCTATAGAGAACATCTACCTCCTGTTTATGGCAAAATTATTCATCGCAGCATTTTTATACATCGTACTCATGTGGGTATCCGGTTCCGCAACCTTTAAAGAATGTATGTATTTCATCCTTAAACGCAAAGACCACCTCTAATATGAAAATCCTAAGTATTATCATATCATACAATTTCAGTCGTTGGATCCGCCCTTGTTTGGATAGTCTTATGCAATCCGAAACACCTACAGACATTCTTGTGGTGGACAATGCGTCTTCGGACAACAGTGTTGCCATTATCCGGTCAGAATACCCTCAGGTTCGAATCATTGAAAATAAAGATAATTCGGGATTTGGACATGCCAACAACATCGGTTTTCAAATAGCCTTACAAGAAGGCTACGATTTTGTTCTCTTGCTCAACCAAGACGCATGGATTGATAAAGACTTATTGGGGGTACTTACAAGATTATCCGATGAATTCAATGATTTTGGTATATTATCATCCGTTCATCTCACCGGAGACAGGAAGGACATCGACAAAGGATCACCAGGTGAATACATACTGAAAGACCAAACCAAGACGGACCTTATTGAGGTCCCATTTGTCAATGCTGCCATTTGGTTGATTCCCGTACAAGCTCTCAAAAAGGCAGGAGGTTTTTCCCCTTTATTTCAACATTACGGTGAAGATGTGGATTTTATCAACAGAATGCACTACCATGGTTTCAAAATTGGCTACTGCCCTTATGTATGCGGTTGCCACGACAGAGCCAAACGCATTACAACAAAGTCTATGGTGCGACGCGCTACTGCAGTTTATTGCCTGACCCTATGGGCAGACATCAATCAATCCTTACTATCTGCAACGACACAATGCTTCAAGTGCTGTTTCCACCATCTCGGAAAAAGTATCATGAAAAGAGAATGGGAAGGTGCGTCCTATTTCTTGAAAATACTGATGAAATTCCTGACTCATTTTAGAACAATATACAAAGAGAGGGGGAACGCACGTAAAAACGGAATTGATTTCATCAAAAATATCCGCAGAGCATACGATTTGATTCCATTTTAAATAGTTTTTAGAACATAATACTTACCTTTGTTTCCTCAAATAATATCCTGATACAGATGCCGGCTCCAATCATTCTTTTTACATATAACAGAATACTGCACGCAGAACAAGCCATCCGTTCCTTAGCCGCCAACGATTTGGCCAAGGACAGTGAATTGTTTGTCTTTTCTGACGGTCCGAAGGATGAAACGGAACGCCCTATTATTGAAGAGATCAGACATCTGATTCGAGAAACAAAAGGCTTTAAGGACATACATTTGATTGAACGCTCTGAGAATTGGGGGCTCGCCCGCAATGTGATAGACGGAGTAACCTCCTTGGTCAACCTATATGGAGAAGTCATTGTTGTTGAAGACGACCTCGTTGTTTCACCCTATTTTCTGCGTTTTATGAACGACGCATTAGCTACCTATAGAGACGAACCGAGAGTAGGTCACATACAAGCATACGATTTCACGCAAGACAAGGAATTGCCCGAGACATTCCTCATTAAATGGACTGGCAGTTGGGGATGGGCGACTTGGAAGCGCGCTTGGCAATATTTTAACCCCGACGGAAAATATCTACTCCATGAAATAGAATCACGGGGTCTATCTTACACCTTTGATTTTAACGGAAAGTATGGATTTACCCGCATGCTTCGAAGACAGACAGAAGGGAAAAACAATTCATGGGCCATCCGATGGAATGCGTCATTATTCCTACAGGACATTCTATCGTTGAATGTAGGTAGGTCATTGGTGCAGAACAATGGATTTGATGGTAGTGGCACCAATTGTGGTGGAGGGCATCTCTATAGTGCAGACATCTACCTATTACCCATATGTGTAGAAAAGATTTCACCCATTACAGAAAATCTTGAGGCACGAAGGGCTTTTTCACGATATTACGCAAGAACCAATTCGTTTATAGCCAAAGCCATCAGACGTATCAAACGAACATTAAGAGGGGACTTCGGAGCCTAAATTAAGGACATCATCATTGCTTTTTATCAGAAATGCCGTAACTTTACACAAAATTCCACGAATGAAAGTCCTTTTAGTCAATACATCCGAAAGTACAGGTGGCGCAGCAATTGCCGCAAAACGTTTAATGAACGCTTTAGACCACTCCGGCATACAAGCAAAAATGCTTGTATTACATAAGACCTCCTCGGACAATCGGGTTATAGCCATACCGGATACATGGAAGAAAAAATTTTTCTTTTTGTGGGAACGATTTATCATATGGATAAACAACTGTTTCAGTCGTAAAAACCTTTTTACCATATCTATAGCTAACGCAGGATTCAACATCACTACCCTTCCTGAATTTCAAGAAGCAGATATCATCCATTTGCATTGGGTGAATCAAGGTTTTTTGTCTTTAAAAGGACTTCAAAAGATATTGGAAAGCGGAAAACCTGTGGTATGGACCATGCACGACATGTGGCCCTGTACCGGTATTTGCCATCATGCCAGAACATGTACCAACTACCAAACAGAATGTACCCAATGTCAATACCTTAATTGCAATCATAAGACCAAGGATTTATCAACATCCACCTTTAAGAAAAAAAACGAATTACTCCGCAAGCACCAGGTTCAATTTATTACCTGCAGTAAGTGGTTACACCAACTTGCAAGTAAAAGTGCGCTATTCAAAGGACAGAACATTACCGCCATCCCCAATCCGATAGACGTCAATTGCTTTTGTCCCCAATCGCAAAAGGAAGCTCGCGAACGTTTAGGATTGCCACTGAACAAGAATCTTATCCTGTTCGGTGCAGTAAAACCTACGGATAAACGTAAAGGAA
>JAGBUF010000369.1 GCA_017630975.1 Paraprevotella sp.
ATGCCTTGAAGGCCGCACGTACAGCCACTTCGGTCTTTCCGAAACCTACATCTCCACACACCAAGCGATCCATCGGACGCATATTCTCCATATCGGCTTTAACATCATTGGTCGCCTTCAATTGGTCGGGCGTATCTTCGTATAAAAAGCTTGCCTCCAACTCATGTTGCAAGAAACTGTCTGCACTGAATGAGAAACCTTTCTCCTGTCGGCGCGACGAATAGAGTTTAATCAAATCACGTGCGATGTCCTTTATCTTGGACTTTGTGCGTTCTTTCATGCGCTCCCATGCGCCGGTTCCCAATCGATTGATACGAGGCGGCTCCCCTTCCTTTCCACGATACTTGCTCACCTTGTGCAAAGAGTGAATGGAAACGAATATCATATCATCGTTTTGATAGGTAATCTTAATCACTTCTTGCATGGTATTCCCGTTAGGAATACGAATCAATCCACCGAACTTACCTACTCCATGGTCGGCATGAACCACATAATCACCAATATTAAACTCCTGTAATTCCTTCAATGAAAGCGCCACCTTACCACTACGCGCCTTATCACTTTTCAAGTTATACTTATGGAAGCGATCAAAGATCTGATGGTCGGTAAACAAACACACTTTTATGTCGTCATCGGCAAAACCCGCATGCAAAGTCTTATTGACAGGTGTGAAGACGACACCGGAACCCAGCTCCTGAAAGATGGCTTCCAACCGATCCGTCTGTTTCGTTGAATCTGCTAATATATATAAGGTATAACCACGCTCTATATAATCATGGAGCGTTTGGCTCAACAATTCAAAATTTTTATGGAAGATGGGCTGTGCTGATTGGGTAAAACAAACCGTTGCCTGCACAACATCGGATGAACGGTGCCCTATTTCCACCCTGCGGAATTTCAGTAGACCTTTCAATAAATGACTACCGTCCACCAGTATCTGCTCTGCCGACAGGCGTTCATGATCCGTCTCAACATGTTGTTCTTGTTCTGCTTGCTCGACTGTCAACGCTTGTACGGAGAAACCATCTGTATAAATCTTGTCTGCCACATCATGCAGATAAGACAGGTTCTTCAGCACCAATACCGTATCATCGGGCAAGAAAGAAGTAAAAGGAACCTGACTCCCCACCTCTTCGGTCAATTCCGGAACAATTACAATCTCCGTTTGTCTGTCCTTGGACAATTGCGACTGCACCTCAAACGTACGAATGCTATCTACCTCGTCACCGAAGAAATCTATACGGAAGGGATATTCGGACGAAAAAGAGAATACATCAAGAATACTTCCTCGCACAGCATATTGTCCGGGTTCATAGACATAATCCACCCGTTTGAAGCCAAGCGTAAAGAGTGTTTCCTCAATGAAGACAATGTCCACCTGCTCACCCACATGGAGTTTCAAACTCTGACTCGCCAACACTTCTTTTGATACCACCTTCTCAACGATAGCCTCAGGATGCGTCACCACGAAAAGGGGACGAGCATCAGAGGTCAAACGACTGATTACCTCCGTGCGTAAAATTTCGTTGGCAGCATCGCGCTGACCGAACTTCACAGCCCGACGAAAAGAAGAAGGGAAGAAGAGCACCTGTGAATCACCTAATACCTGTATCAGGTCATGATAAAAATAACCTGCCTCTTCAGCATCGTCCAGAATAAAAACAAACGGACTCGCCATGAGTTGCGGAGCAGCTACCGCCATGCCTGCAAATGTCAACGGAGCGGAAGACGCACAAAGTCCCTCCGCGAAAATGGTCTTCACGGAAGTTTTCTGCAACGCCTTGCACAAAGCTTTCACTTGCTTGTGCTTTGCAAAAAGAGTCTGTAAACCTTGTATATCCATGGTTAAATCGGTGCAAAAATACAAAGAATCATACAAAAACCGACGGTCAGCGGGAAATATTTCAACACAAAAGTATCTTGTCATGAAATTTATCTTTATATTTGTTGGTGCTAAAACAACTGAAATATTTACCTAAATCCTAATTACTATGCGTTCAGACAGCATCGTCATTATCCCGACGTACAATGAAAAAGAGAATATAGGAAATATCATTCGTGCCGTCCTCGGATTGGAACAGCCATTCAACATGCTCATCATCGATGATGGTTCACCCGACGGTACAGCAGCCATTGTAAAAAAACTGATGGAAGAAGAGTTCAAAGACCGCTTGTTCCTCATCGAACGCTCCGGCAAATTAGGTTTGGGAACAGCTTATATCACAGGTTTTAAATGGGCTGTGGAACAGAAATATGACTACATTTTTGAAATGGATGCCGACTTCAGTCATAACCCGAACGACCTGCCCAGACTATATCACGCTTGTGCCAAAGAGGGGTATGATGTAGCCATCGGTTCACGTTACATCAATGGAGTGAACGTGGTGAACTGGCCTATGGGACGCATCCTGATGTCGTATTATGCATCCAAATATGTGCGCCTCGTCACAGGTTTGAAAATCAACGACACGACAGCCGGATTCAAGTGCTATCGTCGCAGAGTCCTGGAAACCATTGAATTAGACAAGGTGCGTTTCAAAGGTTATGCCTTCCAAATAGAAATGAAATTCACCGCCAAACAATGCGGTTTCAAGATCAAGGAAGTTTCGGTCATCTTCGTCAACCGCGAACTGGGCACCAGTAAGATGAGTGGCGGCATCTTCAGCGAAGCTCTCCTTGGAGTGATGCGCCTGCGTTGGGACGGCTGGTTCCGCAAATATCCAAAATTTATTGAATCATAACCATGTCTATCACTCTGCAAACAAGTTTATGTTTAGCGATTCTATTCTGCGGAATCGGGTGCTATGCATGGCGTAGGGAAAAGCCCATGTGGTTCTGGTCCGGAACTACTGTCAAACCGGAAAAAATCAGTGATATTCCTGCCTACAACCACGCTAACGCCATCATGTGGTGGGTCTACTCTCTTCTGTATTGGGGCGCAGCACTCATCTTCCGCACCAACCAAGCCCTCAGCGAAATCATTATGACCATTGCAGCAACCATCGGGCTCATCCCATTGTGCATCGCTTACACCCTTATCTATAGGAAATACCGTAAAAAAGAGGAACGGAAAGAAAAATAAAAACATCTTTTAGCTCAAACATTATGAGAACACTCATTAAAAATGCTACGCTCGTCAACGAAGGTAAGAGTTTCAAAGGTCATTTACTCATCGAAGACGAACAGATTGCTCGTATCTTCACCCAAGATATCACCCCTTGTACATTCCCTTCTTGTGAACGCATCATTGATGCTGAAGGTTTGTACCTCATTCCGGGAGTCATTGACGACCATGTGCATTTCCGTGAACCGGGACTGACACACAAAGCTGATATGGTGAGTGAAAGTCGTGCAGCCGCTGCCGGCGGTGTCACCTCATATATGGACATGCCCAATGTCAAACCGCAAACCACTGATTTGGAAACTCTAAAGGAGAAATACAAATTAGCTGCCGAGAAAAGTTGCGTAAACTATTCTTTCTTCTTCGGCGCCACCAACACCAACAGTCATTTACTAAAGGAGTTAGACCCCTCCACTATCTGCGGAGTAAAACTATTTATGGGCAGTAGCACCGGTAATATGTTAGTAGATCAAGAGGAAACCTTACGCAAAATCTTTTCCGAATCGCCCTTACCCATCATGACCCATTGCGAAGATGCCACCATCATCGCCACCAACCAAAAAATGTTTCAAGAGCGTTATGGCGAAGATCCCGACATCACGCATCATCCGGAAATACGTAGCGAGGAAGCCTGCTACCAATCAACGGCATTAGCAGTACAATTGGCAAAAGAAACCGGTGCTCAACTTCATGTGGCACATGTGACGACAGCACGTGAACTATCCCTTTTTCAACCGACAACAGACGCTTCAAAAAAGATTACTGCCGAAGCCTGTGTTGCCCATTTGTTCTATTCCGATGAAGATTATAAGCGTCTCGGAACACGTATTAAGTGCAACCCTGCCATCAAGACTGCCACCGACCGCGATGCTCTTCGCCACGCATTGAACGACGGCAGAATAGACATCGTTGCCACCGACCACGCCCCTCACCTTATCTCTGAGAAAGAAGGAGGATGTGTCAAGGCTGTTTCAGGTATGCCCATGGTACAGTTCTCACTGGTAAGTATGCTCCGATTGGTGGATGAAGGAGTGCTATCCATCGAACGCTTAGTGGAATTGATGTGCCACGCACCGGCGCGTATCTTTCACATCGCCGAAAGAGGATTCTTGAGAGAAGGAGCAAAAGCTGACCTGGTTCTGCTTCGCCCCAATGCACCATGGACACTCCACAAAGACATGATTATCAGCAAATGCGGATGGAGTCCATTGGAAGGCGAAACATTCAATTGGTCGGTAGAACAGACCTATTGTAATGGCCACCTGCTCTACAACCATGGATTTTTCACTCCGGGTGATTGCGCACAAGCCCTTCGATTTGAAAGATGATAAAGGATCTGAGTTACAACATCAACGAAATCGCCCCTTATATCAATTGGACCTATTTTTTTCACGCATGGGGCTTTTCCCCACGCTTTGCCCAAATCGTTGAGGACAAAGAAGCATGGTCGACACAGTGTTCTGTTGAAGAACAGGAAAAAGCAAGCGAAGCGATACGCTTGTTTGAGGATGCCGCTGAAATGTTGCAGCTCATAACACCTACATATCATACCCACGCACGCTTCGCACTGCTGCCTGCCCATTCCGATGGCGACGACATCATCATTCACTGTGGGGGAATTACCGGTGACATCCGCCTACCACTCCTGCGCCAACAGCATAATCGTCCCGACGCACCATGTTGTTGCTTGGCTGATTTTATCAGACCTCTTTCTTATAAAGAGCCGGACACCATCGGACTGTTCGCCACTACCGTCATTGGAGCTACAGAGAAAATCTGCGCATGCGACAAATACC
>JAGBUF010000370.1 GCA_017630975.1 Paraprevotella sp.
CAAGATCGTTGGCAACTGCTGCGAGGGAACTGATTTCAGTTGTACTCAAAGCTTTGTTGTATATTCTGATATCATACACTAATGTTTGCTTGAGGTAGCTGTCGGCTGAGAATGGGGCACGTCCAATCCATGCGTATGGCAAACTGGATGTGAAGTTTGCAGAGTTGAGCGGCATTCCGGTTTGTGAACCTTTGAGTGTACCATTCAAATAGAGGTATCCTGTTGTTCCGCTATGCTTGTAAACGATATGTATCCATTTACCTTTTTCGCTTTCTGTTGCCAGGTCAAATCCTTTTTCATTCTGGTAACCGCCGGTAGATGTAGCGAAACGTTGGGCATTGAGTCGGTAAGCGGTATATTTGCCGGATGTTGCTTGACAAGAAGTAGAGGTAGAGAATGCCCAAAGGAAGTGACCGTTACCGGTCAATGATGCCTTCTCGTTTACACGGTAGTACATGGAGATGGTATAGTTGTCTGTACTTTTTAAAAGTTCACCAGCATTGGCTGTCATATCCAAATAGCCGGTTCCGTTACCCAAATCCATAACGTGATATTTACCCATTTCAACGATTTTGGCTTCATTCTTCAGGGTGGCATTCACCCCAGATTCGGAAATGTCCGGAACTGTAGAACCGCTGACATTTTCAAAGTCGTAATGCAATATCAGATTGCTTTCTTGTGCTTGAGCAGTCAATATCACGAATAAACTGCTGACGAGTATTGCAATGTTTAATTTATGTTTTTTCATATAGAATGTATTTTAGATAAACTTATTTTGAGGTTTTGTTCCAATGTTTTTCCAATCTGTCAGCTTCTTCTGTAGTGAGATGAATTACTGCGCCATGTTTAGGCGAACGGAAATTAGTGGTTCTCATTTTACCTTCATTGAAACGTCCTAAATGTTCAAAGTTGATGAAATCGCTGGTCTCAGCGAAGCCGAAGTTGTGTGGATGAATACTGAATATGTCATACATCAACACCCATTTGTCCTCCCCTATACGTTTCCAAACGTTAGGAGCTTCACAAGCTCTTGGCTCGTAGTCGTACCAACGTGGGTTGTAGCGGTAACCCCCATCAATGCGATTGGATACGGCATGCTTGATGCCGCCACCATCTTCGTGTGCCACGTAGAACAGATGATAGTCCATCTTTTGTGTTTTCTCGTTCCAGATAGGTGTGATGTCTCCGTCGATAGCATTGATGTTGTCAACAGGATATTCAAACAAGATTTGTGGGGTAGATTCTATTTTGTTAAACTCATCGTTGACATATACGTAATAAAGACGATTTTGTTCTACACCAAATCGCATGGTCAAATATATCATCATTCGTTCTGTAATGGGATCGTAAATGATTTCGGGTGCCCAAGCACAACCGATTTCAGCAAATTCCTTGGACATTTCTTCAAAACGGATGTTAGTACGTGTCCAATGAATCAAATCAAAAGACTTCATCAATACCAACCCACGATTATTTCCCCATCCATAAGCCTTACCGTCACGTTCCCACTCCGTATTGCGATAGCCTGCACGCTTGGCGAAAATATGTAAATCCGTCATCGCCAAATAGAATGCACCATCCGGTCCACGATAGATATGTGGGTCGCGGATTCCTTTTTGGTCGGCGATGGTATCGCCGGCAATGATGGGACGATTGTCGTTCAAAGCGGTAAACGAATATCCGTCACGGCTGATGGCGGCATGCAGACTATGGTCTTCGTCTTGGTGATATACCAAAAGATAAGCTCCCATGTCTTTTTCTTGTGGTATGGCGTTACGGTAAGTGAAGGAGTGGAAAGTAGTCTGTCCCTTACCGAATGTAACCAATGCCGGGCGAAGGGCATAACAACCCTTGTAGTTGTTGTGATGGAATTCAGAAACGTCTATATTGC
>JAGBUF010000371.1 GCA_017630975.1 Paraprevotella sp.
GGTAGTGAGCTTCCCGATGCTTGTTTTATGTGGCAAGCATCGGGCAAGCCCTCTACTTCATAGCTACATTGCCTTCATCCACTCCTTGTCCCGAAGATAGACATAGAGATAGGAACGTGAACTTAGGTCACCTTGCAATCGCTAGGTATTTGCGAATGCAGCCGTTCGCTCACTTTCGCTCAGTTGCTGCCATACGCCAAAGGCTTGCGATTCGTTGTGGCCAACCTTCTTGTAGATGACCTTCAATCGGTCAAAGGAAGTGGGTGACATCTGCATCATCATTTCGTATGCCCTCATGGATTTTGAAGAAGCCAAAACCTTCAAACCATCTGTTGTTTTCCCCGATCCTTTGACGAATAAGTTGGTGAAGTAATTTTTTTTAATATACATTCAGCGCACGTTTGACGGTTGTCATTCGTGCGCTGAATTCTTGTGTTGTTTAATGGATTAAATTCTCATTATTAACTTTTTTGTTGATTTTTTCTATAAATTTTGGGTAATCTAATCCATTTATGATAAACTCGTCAAGTTCTTCTATAGATTGAAATACCCAATAAAATGTTTCATTTATGTATTCGTTAGATGAGGCAGTAACTTTATCCGACATATATATATTTTTTTTTATCGGACACCAATATAAAAGAATAAGTAGAAGAACGTTCTAGCAAAAAAAACGATGGCATGCGCCATCGTTTTACCTTATATAATATAACCGATTACTTAGTGTTCGCAAAGCTCTGTCAAAACACCGCAGGTTGATTTCGGGTGCAAGAAAGCGATTTGTAATTTCTCTGCTCCCAAACGAGGTGCTTTGTCAATGAGGCGGATTTCCTTGCTTTCGCACTCTGCTAAAGCATTAGCAACACCGTCCTCTACAGCGAATGCCACATGGTGAACACCGCGACCGCCCTTTTCCAAGAATTTGGCAATGGCGCTATCCGGGCTCGTTGGCTCCAATAATTCCAATTTAACTTCGCCCACTTTCAAGAAAGCGGTTTTTACTTTTTGGTCAGCTACCTCTTCAATGTTGTAGCATTTCAGACCCAATACATTTTCAAAGTAGGGTAATGCCTCCTCAATGCTTTCTACAGCGATACCCAAATGCTCAATATGAGAAATTTTCATGATATTAAATGTTTATGCACTATGTTGTGCGGTTTGTAGTAGCAAATGTAGGGAATTTATGTTGAATGCAGAAATAAATCGCTCAGTTTTTCTATTCTTCGCATCAGCGCTCCCGTTTCCGTCAAAGTTAAAGTCAAAGTTAGTGTTTTGTTTTGTTTTGTTAAGGTTAAGGTTAAAGTCAAAGTTAAAGTTCCACCAGGATGCGTGCATTGATGAGTCGTCCTGTCAGATAATTCGGAACGGCATATTGTTGGTTGGTTACGTCGGTCACCCAATAATATGAACTGACGTTGCTGATTCCTAAAATGTTGAAGCAGTCCACTCCTAACCATACGTTGCGTAAATGACGTACGAATTTCTTTTGGTTGCGTTTCTCTTCGTTGTCCAAAAGACGGTAGCTCATACCGATGTCCACACGCTTGTATGCCGGAGCGCGGAAAGCCATGCGCTCCAAGCCCGTATGTGGAGGTCCGAAGGGTAGACCATCTGCGATACAAGCCTTGAGTGTCATCTTCCAACGTGAGGTACCGGGGAAGAAGTCGCTGAAGAAGAAATTGAGGTTATAACGTTGGTCTGTGGCTTGAGGGAAACTCTTTCCATTGACTTTCTGTTCTGCCTTCATCAGACTGAAACTGATCCATGAGTCTGTACCTTCCACGAACTCACCGAACAACTTGAAGTCGATACCGGTGGTATAACCTGTACCCACATTACCACCGTAATAGACAATCTTCACATTGTCAACGTTATATGGAATCAGGTTGCTAAGTGCTTTGTAATACACCTCCGTTGTGAATTTGAAAGGGCGGTTCATGAGTTTGAATTTGTAGTCTCCACCCAATACCACTTGATAAGAGCGTTGTGACTTGATGTCTTGATTCAGAACAACCTTCGTAGAGCCATTGGCGGTCACTGTATCGCGCAGTTCCTTGTAGAAAGGGGATTGGTAGTACAATCCAGTGGCGAAGCGGAAGGTGAAATCTTCGTTGAAGGAAGGGATGAGTCCGAGCGATACACGAGGACTGAACAACCATTCTTTGTTCCAACTCCAATAGCTGAGACGTGCACCATAGTTGAGCGAGAAGATACCTACCTTGTTGACAAAGCGCCATGTATCCTGTCCGTACACTTCCATGCGGTTACTGCTGATACTGTTTTTCGATCTCAGGTTATAGATCAGGTCCAACCTGTTGCCGGTATGTGGAATAGAGTAGCCGGCGGAGTCGCGCATCTCCCATTCACGTGAGTTTTCGGAGATTTTCTCGTGCTTCCATGTTAAACCGGCGCGAATGTCATGTGCATTAGCTTTGTGGTTGAACACAAGTTTCATGCTCTTCATGTTGGCATTCAAGTAATTTCTTGCATGTTCAAGGTAAGTGCCTACGCCCAATTGTTCGGTGGTGTTGGTTTCGTCCAACCAATATTGTCCTTGTATGTCGTAGGTCTCTTGCTCTTTGGTAATATATGCCGATCCCAATAACGATAGTTTGGTTCGTTCACTGAAATGGTGCGTGAGGTTCAGTGTTCCAAAGAAAGTACGGAACAAATCCTCCTCCTTTCCGTCAAAATACACCTTGAATGATTTTACGTCGTGCATCGTTCCGAAGTTAGTATGTCGGTCGGCAGGGTAGAAGTCATATTTGTTCTGTGAGATATTGCCGATGAAGTCTAATGACCATTTACGGTTGGGCGACCAACTGATATAAGTCTGATAGTCCAGAAAACGAGGGTTGTATTCGCCTTTAGTTTCCAACGACCCCAACATGTATTGATTGGTCTTGTAGCGGATGCCATGTGTCATGCTGAAACCACGACGGGCATAACCGACGTAAAGGTTTGCGCCCAATAGACTGGCGGAAGCAGATGCCTCGAAGTTCTTTGGTTTTTTGTAGTTGATGTCCAAAACTGACGACATCTTGTCGCCGTACTCCGCTGCAAAACCGCCGGCTGAGAAATTGATGCTCTCCACCATGTCGCTATTGATGACGCTCAGTCCTTCTTGTTGTCCTGAACTGATGAGCAAGGGGCGATACACTTCCACACCATTGATGTAGACGCTGTTCTCGTCAAAACTACCGCCTCGTACATTGTACTGCGAACTTAACTCGTTGTGCGTACTGACCCCAGCCTGTGTAGCCACCATTTCCTCAACAGCATTTCCCGTTGTAGACGGCATGCGTTTCAGATTTTCTTTGTTGATGTGTTGAGTACTGTTCAGTTGCCGTCTGACCTCCTTCACTGTCACCTCACCCATATCAAAACTTTGTGGTTGCAGGGTGATGTTCAGTCGTAGGTCCCCACGTGGGCGGGTCAGCACCTTTTCCTTGCCGGCATATCCCATCATGCTGAAAGAAACGATGACGGTATCTGCGCTGTTGAATTCAAGGCTGTACTTGCCTTGGAGGTCAGTGGTGGTGCCTGCAGCCTGTCCTTTCACTTTGATAATGGCAAAGACTATAGGGTCCTGTGCGTCATCCACAACACGTCCTGATAATTTTACTTTTTCCTGACCAAGAGTGATGGTGGCAGTTGCTAAAAACAGCAATAGAACGGCGATATATCTGAATAGTCTATCTTTCACTTGTATCTTAATCATCTTCA
>JAGBUF010000372.1 GCA_017630975.1 Paraprevotella sp.
GATATGCACAACATCTTCTTCATCATAGATTACTTTTTTCTCTACATACGATTCATCTGACGGAACATTACCTTCTACGTGAGTTGGACCGTTCACGACAACATCCTCACTTTCATCTTCACCTGTCCAACCATATCCTAACTTCCCGGTAGCTTCATCCATCCAATACCAAGAAGAGATGCCAAACGTATTATTATCATAATAACAGGTGTAAGTTCCAGCCTTGGAGAAGATGACTTTCTCCAACCATTCGTCTTCCTCGAAATGACTGCCATCAGTCGTATTATGCATTGTTACTGACTTTGTAGCGAAATCAAGCACTCCGTGCCAAACCAACTGCCCATTCTCCCACTCTTTCTCCTCACACGTTTCTGGAATCCATGTACGACAAAGTAATTTTGTCTTATCTGACGTAGAAACAGGAGCTTTTGCTACTACATCCATAGCAATCTCTCCACCGTCATCAGGCAACAAGGTGATGGTCTCAAACTTACCATCATCTGCAAACACGTTCACTTTCAGGGTACCATAACCTTCAAGCGCATATTCCGCATGAGACACCTTGGTATACACACCGGTAATCAAATTATCTTTTTCTATGGCACGCACTTGTGGATTAGAACGTAAAATACCTTTTTTACGAATCACCTTATAAGTTGACGCACTATTTTTGGTAATGATATATTGACCACTTTCCGTCAATTCCACCGACTTAATATCAGATGTCCCAAATTCCACCTCGTACAAAGCGCTGATGCCTTCAAATGGAGGAGCCTGCAAAGTTACTACAATACCATCTTCCCCATCATCCTCGGCACAGGACGTAATACCTAAACATGCAACCAAAAGGCACATACCGGTAAACCAAAAACTGAACTTTTTCATCATTAGATTATTTTAAGTTTAACATGAAACAAATGTAACACTTTTGCGCATGTCAACAAAATTTTCACTGTCCAGATTGGCTATAAAAAAAAGATGGGCAAGCCTGCAAGAGACCTACCCACCCGGATTTATGAGAACTTAGACTATTGTTCCTTAAATGTATCGATATGACGTTGACGTTTTTCCTCGCGGATATCCTCCACGGTGATCAAAATACTCGTTTCCTCCACATCACCAAATTCATCATTGATGGCTGTTCCAAACATCTTCATGGTGTGCGACAATCCCATATAAGCATTGACCAACGGAGGGATGTTATATCCCAATTTTCGTACTTCCGTGTTCAGTATCTTATAATCTTCCTTAAAGTCTTCACCTGTCAGTATTTGCGCCAATTCCTCTTGGTCAGCCTCCAATTGCAACGGGTGAATGGGTAGTATCAAATTGTCGCTATCACCGAAATGCTTTTTCAAGAAGAACAATATCAAGTCACGACCATAACGATGATAAGAAGGATACATGGTCATCTTACCGAAGAAATACTTCACATCAGGATTCAGCACGGTAAGTGCTCCCAATCCATCCCAAAGATTATCCAAAGCAAACAAACCTTTGGCTCCGGCACGTGTACTTTGGTATTCCAATGTTACAAAAGAGCGTCCCAGTTCTATGGTATTAGGTAAATAATCACGAACAAACTCCTCAGAAAAATGAAACATGTGTGACGTTGCGAGTATCGGCTGCCCTTTTTCATCCAATTGAATTTGTGAGGGGAGCAAATAGCGATAACCTCCCAGTATTTCTTCCGCCTCCGGATCCCAAACAATCAATTGCTTGTAGGGATTCTCCATCGTATCAAAGTCGTCCAGGTCAAGTGCTTTCCCCGTTCCGCCTCCACCAGCTCTGAACGCAATCTCACGTAAACGACCTATCTCGCGCACCACATTGGGCGAATCCTGCCACGTAACAACATAGATGATATTTTTACTTTTGTTCGTTTCTCTCAAAATCTTATCATCGGTAAGTTCCGCCTTCAGAATATCCTTACTGATGGGGGCTATGATTTCTTCCATTTTCATCATACCTATAACTGATATACTTGTTCTTTTACTGTTTGCGCCCATTGCAACGGAGACTTTGATTTGTCAAATGTCGCCCATGGAATGGGTTTTCCTATGATAACCTTATACTTGCCATGCTGACTTTTATACATTTCGTCCGGCAAGAAAAGCATCGCCAGATTAAACTTCAACCCTAAACGTTTACACCAACGAGCGATGGTATAGAACCTATCGGAGTTCTGTCCTATAAAATGGACCGGTACCACATCACGCTGTGTTGCCACACTCTTTGTAACAAAAGTCTTGTTCCAAGCAAGATCTTTGATTTCGCCATTGTCCATACGACGGGAACAGATACCTGCAGGGAACATGATGACATGACTATCGGATGTAAATGCCGCCTCTACCACTTGGGGAAAATTACGCGCCTGTTTGCCCAATTTATTAATAGGAACACACAATGGTGCCAATCCTTCAAGATTCATCAGCAAGTCATTGACCAAGTACTTGATGTTACCATCAAAATGACGTCCCAACACCATACCCAATGTCACCCCATCAATTGCACCCAGCGGATGATTGGACACAAAGGTATATTTCTTGTTTTTGTCTGAGATATGTTCTAACCCATCCACTTCCACCTTCACATCCAGATATTTCAGACAATTTTCGCAGAAATCCACCCCTACATATCCTTCCTTCAAGTACCCGTTAATATAATCCTGGTGAATCAGGCGCTTGAGCCAATTGATGACAAATCCGGGGATATATTTGGCTTTCTTTCCGGCACGACTTCTGATGATGTGCTCAACATCTATCAAGGTTGTTGCTTTTTTGGTCATCCTCGTTTAGTTTTTGGTTTACATGGCAATGAATTAGGACAGCAATTGTTTCACCAACGCACTGATGGCCTTGCCATCAGCCTTACCAGCCAATTGCTTGGTAGCAACGCCCATCACTTTGCCCATATCCTTCGCATCGGAAGCTCCCACCTGTGCAATTATATTTTTAAGTTCTGCTTCCAATTCTTCCGCTGTCAACTGTTTCGGTAGATAACGACTGATGACCTCCACCTGTGCCAGCTCAGCATCAGCCAGATCCTGACGTCCCTGTTCTGCATACAAAGTTGCAGTATCCTTACCTTGCTTCGCCAATTTCGCCAAAATCTTCATGGCTGCATCATCACTCAGTTCATCACTTGCACCCGGAGCCGTTTTGGCTTCGATAAAATATTTCTTGATGTTGCGCAAAGCCTCCAAAGCCACCTTATCTTTTGCTTTCATCGCAACAACGATATCCTTGCTTACTTGTTCAAATAGTGCCATAGTTACACCTTATTATATATTATTAAATAAAATCATAGAAGCCTCTTCGTCTTCAGCATCCTCCTCAGCAATTTCAGATGTCACGTCCTTCACCGCCGACTTACGTTTGATGTTTTCCAACTGGTCTTTCGTGCGCTTATATGCCGGTATATCCTCCACCATTGAGATGACATCGTCATTGGTCAAGTCGTCATCGCTGAACACATACAGATTATGAGGGCGTTTGATCTCTATCGGATTATTACCATTCTTATAAAAATCTTCCCTGCGGATTCTATTCAGTAAAGCCTGCTCCTCATCATCCTGTCTGCGTTTCGTCACCTCATCCTCCATTCCGGGAACATTGTTCAATGCAAATCCAGTTGCCAGAATGGTAATCTTCACCTTCTTTTCCAATGTACTATCTATCGCCATACCGAACTTCATTTCCACATCGTCACCGAACTTGCTCATGAAGTCATGTATCTCGTTGATTTCCTCCATTGTCAACTGATCCTTCTCGTCCTTGTCTGAGAAATAGATGCTTAACAATACCTTTTTGGATCGGAAAATATCATTGTTATTCAATAAAGGAGAATGTAATGCATTGTCTATGGCTTGACGCACACGCCCCTCGCCTTCGCCATATCCCATACTCATGATAGCAACACCACCATCTTTCAGCACAGTAGTTACATCCTGAAAATCGAGATTGATCAATCCATATACTGTGATGATTTCTGCGATACTTTTGGCTGCGATACACAACGTATCATCAGCCTTAGAGAAGGCATTGAGCACCGTCAATTCCGGATAAATCTCACGCAGACGTTCATTATTGATGACCAACAGCGCATCCACATGTTTGGAAATCTCTTCCACACCATCCAAAGCCTGATCTATCTTACGCAATCCTTCAAAACGGAACGGCAAGGTCACGATACCCACTGTAAGAATACCCATTTCTTTAGCACACTGAGCAATCACCGGTGCAGCACCTGTTCCTGTTCCACCACCCATCCAGGCAGTGATAAATACCATACGTGTTCCGTCTTTCAGCATTTGTTTTATGTCCTCCACGCTATTGTGCGCAGCTACTCGGGCGCGTTCAGGACGATTTCCGGCTCCCAAGCCTTCCGTACCCAATTGCAAACGAGTAGGTATCGGTGAATTACCTAATGCCTGACTATCAGTATTGCACAACAAAAAACTCACATCGTGAATACCGGCTTTATACATGTGGTTCACAGCGTTTCCACCACCACCACCTACTCCGATAACCTTAATTATACTAGGGTTATTGGTCATGAAATTGAATTGTATAGTTGGTTCTTCCATAATTTTCTTATTGGGGATTATTCTTCCGATACTGTATCAAGCACTCTCTTGAACCATCTCTTGAAAGCACTCTCTTTTGGAGTCTTTTCTACCTTTTCCTCTTCTTCTGACGAATCTTCCTCTTGTTCATCAATCTCGGTATGATTCAATTCTGATTCATTGACATCCTCCTCAACCACATCTTCCTGCGTCGGGTTCTGTTCAACAATCTCCTCTTGCACCTCTATGTTTTCTTCTATCGGATTTTCGTCAGCCTGTTCTGGTATTTCTTCCGGTATAGGTTCGACGCAATTCATATTCCCTTCATTCAGCAATGCCAATAGGATATTCATCGTTCCGTCTTTAGCCACACCATCTATTCCATCATTTATCATCGTGATGGGGAGAAGTTTCACAAAACGGGTCTTCTCCGGATGAATCCGCTCTGCAATGGCTTTTTCCAATTGCATCATATTGGATGCACCTCCGGAAATGACAAGACCTGTCTGCAAACCATCTTCAAAACCACTATTTCGGATTTGGTTCAGCACGTTGTTCAATATTTCCTCCTGTCGTGTTTCCACAATTTCCATCAACACCTTTTCTTCAATCGTACGGATATTATTGACCAACAAGTTCTTTTCCACATCACCCGGTTTGCGCTCAGTATACGCACAACCATGTTTCAATTTCAGGTTCTCAGCATCTTCCTCTTCAATCTGTAAGCTACAAATGTCCGAGGTGATGTTGTTGCCACCTAAAGGAATAACAGCAAGGTGACGCAACAGGTTATTCTTATATACTGTAACTGTAGTCGTGCCAAAGCCAAAGTCTACCATCGCACAACCCAAACGTTTTTCCGTATCAGTCAGCACACCTGCAGACAAAGCCAATGGCGCCACCAAGATTCCTGCCACTTGAAGTCCTACCATTTCCAAACATTTGAGCATATATTCTTTGGCCTCTGCCTTCACCATAATATTCAAGAACGTACCTTCTAACCTATCGCTCAGGATACCGATAGGGTCTATAGCAGAATCAGTACCCAATCTGTATTCTTGTGGCACCACTTGAAGAAGTTCGTAACCGAAAAACTTAGAGTTTGCATTGGTCTCCAACAACTCGTCCACCATTTCCTGAGTAACGATAGCCTTAGCCGTAAACTGTTTGGACACCACATTCTTTCTTGTCTTCAAAGCCATTCCTCCTATGCCCAAGAAGACTCTTTTTACACGCATCTCCAATGCTTGTTCAAACTTCTCTACAATATTTCTCAAGCTCATCACTGTCTTGTCAATATTATAGACCATTCCTTTTCGAATACATGCACGCGCATCCATTTCCTCTACAGCCAACAGTTGCACACTGCCATCCAGGTTCTTACACCCGGCAATACC
>JAGBUF010000046.1 GCA_017630975.1 Paraprevotella sp.
CAAGAACTCTTCACGGGTAAGGTCTGTTTTCTTGATACCTCTTTCGGCTAAGCGGTTCACCACCTTGGCTTCGGTAGCGATAGAAGCATGGTCGGTACCGGGTACCCAACAAGCGTTCTTTCCATCCATGCGGGCGCGACGAACGAGAATGTCTTGTATGGTCTCATTGAGTACGTGACCCATGTGAAGTACACCGGTTACATTTGGGGGAGGAATCACCACTGTATATGGTTCGCGACCATCAGGTTTTGAACTGAAAAGTTTGTTGTCAAGCCAATATTGATACCATTTACTTTCAACATCGGCCGGATTGTATTTACTAGCTAATTCCATTGTATATGTATGTATTTGTTATTTCACGTTAGAAAACGCAAAGTTACAAAAAAACGATATATTTATAAGGTGTTCTTGCGATTTATTTGTGGTAGTATATTGGAGATGCAGAATTATTTCCTGTTTAATTTCTTGTGACATTCTTTATTTTCATTTATATTTGCAAAAGGATTCCCATGCCGAGGCCTTTTGTGAAAGGAGGTAGGGTGGGCATATATACGTGAAGCGTTTACTAAACGCTTTGTTCTTGGCGATTCGGAACTTCGCAAACTCTAAATCTTTCCAAAGACAAAGCAACAGTAGATGCCTATGGGTATGTTTATATATATTCGTGTTTACGCTGTAGTCACGAATATAGTATCATATCGGCGTGGGCTTCTGCGTTGCTCGTACTGGAAAGATGGGCAATGCGAAGGCCTCGAATCGCAGGACGGGCAATAGTACAGATTCCTGCGCTTTTATTATATATGTACCTAAACAGTGAATATTATTGTCGGTTGGGGAGTTGCCGATGTAGGTACTTGATTAAAACTCAAATAGTAAAATGAAATTGAGGGATATTCGTTTTCTGCGATTGGTATTTGTATTCATGTGCTTATCCTTAGAAACGATAGCGAAAGAGATTCGCGTTGGAGATTATTTTTATGAGTTGAATGGAATGGAAGCGATATTGATGCGACCGGCTTCATTGACACAGAAAAAATATGAGGTTCCAGAGAAAATTGAATATGAAGGAGAGAATTTTATGGTGACAGCTATTGGTGGGTATAAGGCTTTTAGCGGTTCAAGAGCAGTGACGATCGTCCTCCCCAATACGATTAAAAGTATTGCACCATATGCTTTCCATGAATGTAAACAATTAAAGAACATCCAATTGCCGTCTTCGTTGACTTGTATTTCATGGAAAGCATTCAGCGGATGCGAAAATTTAAGGTATATGATAATACCATCCTCGGTTTCGCATGTGGGGTGGGATGCTTTTAGAGGTTGTACGCGTTTAAAAACGGTGGTATTTCTGTCCTCTGTATTACATTTTGGTGGATTTGTCTTTAGAGACTGTCCTTTGTTGCGTACCGTTGTATATGCCAGTCTTGACGCTCCGGTAGATTGGTTTGCAGCTCCTGAAACATTTGTTCCGGAGGCGTCCAGATATGTTTCGTCAAGATGGAATACCCCGAAAGGAGAAGTGAAGGATTTAGTGGCATGGACTAATTGTAAGAGGGATGGTAATGCGGTTGGAATTTATAGGTTGTCATGTATTTCAAACATTAAAGGGTATGCTGCGACTCCTATGCCAGAGGTCTTGAAAGGTGAAAAATGTGATACGATACCTGTAAAGTTTACGAATGGAGAATATTCATTCACGATAAAGATACCCTATCATAATAGGGTACATTAACCCGATGATGTCTTGTGAAAGACATCCCTTTGTTTCTTTTATCTTGGTAGGAAGCAGTTGTTTACTGCTTCCTACTTTCATTTTTCTTCGGTAATTAAAGATGATAGCAATGTGATGTTTGAGCCACTTGAGCGTTGGAAATTGCGCAAACCGAACACCGGTAATGTAGCAATCAAATGTTCAAACACTTCATTCTGGATGTTTTCGTAAGCCTCCCAATCGGTAGTAGCTGTGAAACAATACAACTCAAGAGGAATACCCTCGTTGGTGGGCGCCAGTTGTCGGACGAGTTGTAACATTTCTTGACTGATATCGGTGTTCTTCTTCAAATATTGTTGTATGTATTTGCGGAACACGTACATATTGACAATCTGGTCTTTCTTTTTCAAATCGGATTCGTCCAACCAACCTCTTTCCGCAAAAGCATTGATTTCTTGTTCTGTACAGAAACGAATGGTGTAAAGGTCTATGTACAGCGAACGCTTGATGCGGCGACCGCCGCTGTCGCTCATGCCACGCCAGTTCTGAAATGAGTCGCTCACCAAAGCATAAGGGGGGATGGTGGTAATTGTCATGTCAAAATTCTGCACTTTGACGGTGGTCAGCGATACCTCTATTACCGTACCGTCAGCACCATATTTGGTCATGGTAATCCAATCCCCCGGTCGCAACATGTCGTTGGCGGAAAGTTGTATGCCGGCGACTAATCCTAATATGCTATCCTTGAAAATCAACATCAGGACAGCAGCCGATGCTCCCAATCCGGCAATAACGGTGGTAGCATCTTTGTCAATCAATGTGCTGATGATGAGTATGACACCGATAGATATGGCAATCAGGTTGATGGTCTGGTATATGCCTTTCAATGGCCGGTTGCGCATCGTTTCATTTTCATTTCCCAATTCGTAAAGTGAAGTGAGGAACGCATTGATGAAACGAAGTGTGATGATGATAAGGTATACCAAACAACACTTTTGGGCAACACTGAGAGCGGTAGGAAGATCAGGAAGGACAAGTGGTAAGCACCAATACCAAACGATGGGTGGGATGATGCGACTGAAGCTCTTGATGACATTGTCATTGAGGATGTTTTCATCCCATGTGGCTTTTGTCCTTGCTGTCAGCCGATGAATAATCGGGATAATGACTTTATAGGTAACTTTTGTGAAAATGAAGGATATGAGTGCGACACCCAAAAGAATGGTGATACGTGTAGCCCATTCGGCATGTTGCTCTGCAACTCCCCAGTCCTGCAGGAGTTCCATCAGGTGGTAGAAATGTTTCATGATAATCATCTATTTTCAACAAAGGTACGAATTAAAAAATAAACTTCGGATAAAATTTCTAATTTTGCATGAGTAAACAATGACAGGAGAACAAGAATATGCATACAAGAGAAGAAAAGTTGGAAGCCTTTGGCCGCTTTCTGGATGTGCTGGATACGTTGCGTGAAAAATGTCCTTGGGACAAGAAACAGACCAATGAGAGTCTGCGTCCCAATACCATAGAAGAAACATTTGAATTATGCGATGCATTGCTGAAAAATGATAGTGAGAACATCTGTAAGGAGTTGGGTGATGTGTTGTTGCACGTATGTTTTTATGCCAAGATAGGAAGTGAAACCGGGGATTTTGATATTGCTGATGTCTGTAACAAACTGACGGATAAATTGATTTTCCGTCATCCTCATGTCTATGGTGACACCCAGGCACAAACAGCCGGCGAGGTGGTGCAGAACTGGGAGCAGATCAAATTGAAGGAAAAGGATGGCAATAAAAGTGTTCTTGGGGGAGTTCCGGAGGCATTACCTTCTTTGATAAAGGCTTATCGCATTCAGGATAAGGCGCGTAATGTAGGTTTTGATTGGGACAAGAAAGAGGATATTTGGGACAAGATAAAAGAGGAATTGCAAGAGCTTCAGGTGGAACTCGAGAAAGAGGATAAGGAGAAATCCATTGATGAATTCGGCGATGTCCTGTTCAGTATCATCAATATGGGACGTTTGTATCATATCAATCCGGACAACGCCTTGGAACGTACGAACAGAAAATTTATCCGTCGTTTCAATTATGTGGAACAGCAGTCTTTGCGTTCCGGTAAGTCCTTAAAAGATATGACATTGGGCGAAATGGATGCGTTGTGGAACGAAGCAAAAGAGTTGGAACGAAGGGGTGAGATAAAATAAGAAGTGAATCATAAAAACAAGAATCCATCTGCGGTGGGATGCCCTGCAGATGGATTCTTTTTTATAAGGTATAGACTCTTATTTTTTCAGAGTAATGACTGTGTACGAATATTTAGGGAAAGTATATTTCGTATTTTTGCGTTTCATTTTCATGGTTGAAATTTTAGGTGCAACTTTATTCTTCTCTTCAACCGTGTTGTAATCGGTAAGAGCGCAGTCACCAATCGTCCAAACTTGTGCTTTAGAGTTGTATTTAAAACCGTCAATGTTGAGCGTGGCTTCTTGAGGTTGATCGGAAAGGTTGACTACATAGATGGACAGTTCAGACTTTTTGTCGTTTGTCTTTGCTGTAATATCTAATACTTTTTCTGCGCTGCTATTGGCCTGAAGCACATTGAACAACCAGTTTTTGCTCATCATCTCGTCTTCATGTGCTGAAGGTTGGAACCAAATTTCATCACTGGTGTAATGGACGCGTCCTTGGTCCCACATGTAGTGCTGGCGATGTGGTTGTATGGTGTTGGCTGTACCTAACCATTCAAAACAATCAGCATAGCGTTGTAGTGTGTTCCAATTATGGGCATGTGCCAATCCGCGATCCCAATCGCAACGTGAACCGTTTTCCTCCATAGGGTAGAGCGTCAACTTGTGTCCTAAATCTTTTTGAAGGGCGCGTTGAATGGTAATACCCATTTCGTTTTCAAAACCTATGGTATTGTCTGCGAAGTGTATGGCTCCGCTATAATGAGGATCCCAACCCAGTTTGTCGGCTTGTCCTTTTTCTATAAACCATGCGAACATTTCCTTAGATAGTTCATACTCTTTCGTTCCAACGGCATAACTATTAGGATTGCTACCTATATTTAATGAGGTGATGATGTTCATTTCCGGGTCAATTTCCCATGCAGCTGAGGCAAATTTCTTCATTCCTTCAACATATCCTTTGGAAATGTGTTGCTCATTGTGTACCTGGATATGTTTAAGGTTGAAAGGTGCGGGGTGTCCGTGTTTGGCGCGGAGAGCCCCCCATTTAGTGTGGATGTCGCCATTAACGTACTCTACAAAGTCTCGGATATCTTCATAAGTCTCATTGATGTTCATTCCAATC
>JAGBUF010000373.1 GCA_017630975.1 Paraprevotella sp.
TCAAGTTAAAGTCCGGTGCATACAAGTAACCGCTCACATCTACGGGATTTTCTGGAGTCGCCTTCCGCGCCTTTTCTTGCAACAGTTCTACATATTCAGTGCGCTTAAGAATATCCCATTGTGCTGCTATATCAGTTGAATCCGTATGACGGGTATATAACATTTCCGGTTTGGATTCGTCATATCCCCAATAGAACACTTTTGTTTGTCCTTCGGAACTGACACCTTGATAAGAAATGACATACGCACCGTTTGTCAATGGTTGAATGGCATAATTGAACTCCTCCTGGTCCACGAATGGTACTGCGCCTACTGCACCTGGATTGCCTATAAAGCTACAATCAATAGCGCTCTCAATACGCGAATTGAATGTATATTGACCTTTTGTCCTATGACGGAGTGTAAAGTTCAGACCCTCCTCCGACAACACCGCTTGTGCATCACGTTCCTTTCCTGCTGAGAGGAATGTTCCCGAACCACGATTACGGAAATAATATGTTCCTGCACTGATGGATTTGGCGGCTAACGGAGGGGTATCAACTGCAATCTCAACAAATTCGGGCGTAAACTCATTGTTCATACCATAATAGGTCAACGTCAAATCGCTGAAGCAGAACCAACTGCCGGCCACCCTACTCGGGCTGACAATCTTGATGTCGAGCAAACCATCATCGCCTACGAACACATATAAATCGTTACGGTAAAGTCCTTCATTAAAGCAAGCTTTCGCTTCATTGAGCCAATTCGGATAAGTATCGGACTTGCGTTCGCTTGCCCAATCGACAATCTGAGCGACACAACCATTCGCTTCAATATAGGCATTACTCATTTGTTTGAAACCCGCATTGGCATTCGTAACGCATACATCCGCCAACCCATTGCGATAAAACGCATGAAGCGACACTTTATAAAGACCTTTTGACAATCCTTTGACCGACTGGGTCAGTTGAGTTGTATTCTCATAGACTTCCAACGCACCATCTCCGGCTACAGGCGTACTTCCCGTCACCTTCCAACCACTTACGTTTAGCGTCAAGGCTGCATTAACAACCTTTGCAGTCATGTCAGTCGCCTTGAAATCATTTTCAGCATGTTGCGCCAAGGTTTGTTTTTCCATACCAATATTGGCTAGGGTCGCCACGTCTTTCTCTTGCTCAGCCAATTGCTGTGCTATTTGCTTGTTACGTTGTGCGCTCGTCATTTGCTTCCATACAGTTGCTGTTTCCAACGTTGCATTCGTTGCGATGGACTTATCCGCATTAACTTTCAAATAACCTCCCGTAGAAATATTCTGATACACCACTCCATTTTCGGTTTTTATGGCTTTAAGATTGGAATTGTCCAACAATGGGAAACCAAATGAGTCCGCTATATTTTGCGTTCCACCTACACCACCACGACTAAAATACAATCCTGTTGTTTCATCATAAAGATAATACTTCTCCGAACCAGGTATCGTGGTATTAGTAAACTCCACCTGATAGGGCCACTGGTCATCGTTGGTGTAAATCTCATCCCAACCATGCATGATATATCTTGACGGCGCAGGACTGACAACTAACCATAACCGTTCGGTATTAGCGGGCACTTTAAATGCTACATCCACAGAAGTAGTGTCTGTTCCTGTACAATATACTTGGTCCTCTGTTTGATATACACGCGTACCATCCTTGAGCAAAGCGACATATCCCAACCGGAATCCACGCGCATCGGCCTCAGCAAAGGTGATATATGCTTTTACGTCGGCTGCTGTAAACCTATCTCCATTCCAATAAGTCGGTACTTCGCCCTCTGCCAAAGCGCATCCCGGAGGAAGAGCTGTGAATCGCGTCGTCACTGTCGTTTCTGCAGCCGGCACTTCAAGAGGTATCACGTTGTAACCCGTTGACTGAGGACAAGAAGAATAACTCACTTGATACTTATTAACATCCACCGGGACATAATTATAAACAAAGTTTCCAATGTCATAATAGGACCCACGACGTTTCCAATCCTCATTCTTGAAGTCCCACGTTACAAAGTGCATGGCAGCGTCCATGTACTCACGATAGAGTTCATTGACGGTCATGTTCTGAATCTTCATATACACTTGATTCACGTCATCACCCCATGTCGTTCCACCTCGCCATATACGTCCCATCATATCTATGCCGTAATTGTCGCACCAATAATAGTGCATCCAATAACTTTGGTAGCGCATCCACTCATGAGTAAACGCTAAATTATGCGTCTGACGATACATCCACATACTTGTAGAATACATTTCATCGGGATATGCCATAACTGCTTGCCAATTGGCAGTAGCCTCCCAAAACATACAACCGTTGGGACCAAATGAATAACGGAAACCTGCTGCACCCTTCAAATCACAATACACCTGATATTGGAACGAGTGTCCTATCTCATGGGCGATGGTCGAGCCTACAGGATGACAGGTGGACGGACTGATCCACATTCCGCCAATCAAATCGTCAAAACCACTGCCGTATGCCATCCATTCGGTCGTATAATAAAGGCAAATTACCATTTTGTATTTATTCAGATTGCTGGTGGTTGCCAAATCTGCGAACTTCAACGTGTGAATGTTCAAAGTATAGAACGTTTCCAACTTAGCCAATAAGTCATCTATATCCACTCGGAATTCTGACGGTACTGCCGTACTGTTCGGGGCGTTATTACCATAACCGTTTGCCCAGAACACTACAATATTGGCACTTTCCCTACTACGATAACGACTCCATTGCACACTCACATTGTTGGTGGTAGTGCTCGCGTCATATCCTTCATTGTACATCTGTTGTGGGATATACACCTCTTTTTGTGCCATCAATGAGGCAGAGAATAAAAAAGCAAGAATAGCTAGAATCTTTTTCATGGTCTTGATATTATTAGAGATTAATTTTATACAAAATCCACATTCGTTTTATATTTCTATTTTTGTTTAATATACTTACATTAAATAAAAAGATTTACAAATGCAAATTTATAAATCTTAAACAAAGAGAACGAACGCAATTCATTGTAAATTCGTGTCAAGAGAAAATTTTGACTACTTTTTACAATGATTTAATATCTAACTACAAGGATTTTTCTATTAAGTGAGAGTGTTTCTACTTATAACCTTTTATTCTTTCTCTACCAGTACGGTGGCATAAGCAGAAATGCCTTCCTCGCGCCCTGTAAAACCTAATTTTTCGGTAGTGGTGGCTTTAACGGAGACATCCTCTGTCTCTATACCCATGACGGATGCCAAACATTCTTGAATAGCGGGTATATGCGCTTTTAGTTTGGGGCGTTCAGCACAAACTGTAGCATCAATATTTCCAACACGATAGCCTTTTGTTGCAATTAGTTCTATCGTCTTACGCAGTAATATTTTACTATCTATATTGTGAAATTCTTCCCCTGTATCCGGGAAATGGTATCCTATATCACGCATATTTGCAGCACCAAGAAGGGCATCACAAATAGCATGTATCAACACATCGGCGTCGCTATGCCCCAAGAGTCCCATGGAATGTTCCAACCGGATACCACCCAACCATAGTTCTCGCCCTTCGACCAACCGATGAACATCAAAACCGAAACCTACCCTTATTTTTGCCATTATTGCAACAATTAACGACCGCGACGACCACCGAATAAATCTTTTATACCATCCAAGTCAAATCCCAATGTGAATCGCATGGTCTGATCCAATGGATTACTTTGAGCAGTGGAGAACACATAACCTGCGTCCAACGAGAAGACACTCATTCGGAAACCGGCTCCTACGGTCAAGTACTTTCTGTTTCCCTTATTCTCGCTCTCATGATGATAACCCGCACGCAATGAGAAACGGTCGTTATAGATATATTCCAATCCGACGCTCCACTGTATTTCTTCCATCTCTTCTTTGAATCCATTAGGAGCATCACCAAAACTTTTGAATATTCCGGCAATTGGAGATATGTCATAATAATCTTTTTGCACACGATCAGTGTAGTCTTGATCAGTTTCTCCCTCATTTTGTTTAGGGTAAGTAGGCACTAACAACTTATTGGCTTCAGCTGATAAAGAGAATTTATTATACTCATTGATAGGCACCAAAAAGTTAATACCCAATCGTAAATTGGTCGGGATAAACTCAGCATTGTCATCACCACCATAAGAAATTTTACTACCGATATTACTGATGTTCAAACCGATTCCCAGGTTCCACTCTCGACTACGCCCCATCAAATACTTATTCCAATATAAAGCAATATCCGCAGCAAAAGCTTTACCCGGAGTGGTCTCATCCGAATAATCGTAGGTGATATCTGAATAGATGAAACGCAATGCAACCGCTGCAGAGAAGTTTTGGCTTAACATACGCGAATACGCCACATCTACCGCCAATTCATACGGACTGATGGTCATATCTGCCTCACTATCCAATGAACTTCCTGTAGAAACCTCGCCCAAAGAGAAATAGCGCATGGAGGCACTCAATGCCTGATAGTCACCGATACGATAAAATCCCGCCAAATATGCTAAATTGATATCATTGACCAATTGGCGCAACCAAGGGGTATAGCTGGCTGCCACTCCGGCACGAGCTATATTGAACGGGTATTTGGCTGGGTTCCAATATTGTGAATTCACATCAGCTTCAGTCGCAGCACCCAAATCACCCATCGCTCCGGCACGAGCATCAGGAGCAATGGATAAAGAAGTGACTCCCGTCGTAATCGGATTAAACATATTTTTCTTATCCTGCGCATTCATCACAACAAATACGCCGAACAATAAACTACAAATAACTAATATATACTTTTTCATTTCCATACAATTAGATAGATATAAAACGAAACGCAACCCTATTTATTGCGCAGTATCACTATTTTATTGGTTCGCGACACAGCTTTGGTTTCACCTGACATCAAGCTGACTCTATATAAATATACGCCCGTTGACAATGGCATGCCTGACGAAGTCGTCAAATTCCATCGCACCGGATAGATACCATTGGCGGTGGTTCCTTTTTCTGTATGCGACCAGAGAGTCCTTCCCGAAAAGTCGAACACTTCCAGTTTGAAAGCACACTCTGTTCCCGGTCTGTCATAATGAACAAAGAAAGTGGTTTGCTCCCTTGCAGGGTTCTCTGAACATGTCATACTGATCATCTCGGGTGACAATGATGCATCCACAAAGAAATCGAAAGTGACCGATGATGAATTGTTCATCGTATCCCACGCACGGAACGTCAATGTATGCTTGCCGGTTTCCAAATGTGGAATGACAAATGCCAATTGACCTTTGCTATAATCACCCAACTCATTAACGTAGTTACTGTTCAATACATATGTGGTCATCGGATTGTTGTCAATCACCAGTTCCAAGTCATGCCCCACGGATGTACCGGTTGTATTGATACCGCTTTTATCCTCCAATTTGGCTACGAAATAAGGTGTACTATTGACTTTTCCTCCCCACACAAAATCTTCACGATTGAGATAGGCTGTAATGGCAGGACCATCTTTGTCCCCCAATAGCTCATTATCTGTACCTCCGACCAATACTTTTTCTGAATAGCCGTTTGCCTCACGTTTCCGCTCATTATCTATCGCATATAAAACGATCCTTCCGTTTTCTCCAGAGTATTTTATATCCATCGGAATAGGAAACGTAATTGAGAAACGCCCTTGTCGAACGGAATCACTGCCCAGATACAAACGTTTATCGCGAGTCAAATAAGTAAATTGTTCGTCAGACTGTCCGTCATTATTCAAACAGGTTATCAAACTCTCGCTGTCGTATACAGAGGTTGAAATCACGCCGGAGTAGTCAGATAGTTCCACCCCACTTTCGTCAGTGATATATCCTGCCACCTCGGCCATACTTCCCGCCTTAAAATCGGTCGTAACATTTGTACCCTTTACAGGAATGCCATTGATGCTTTCAACAACAACCTTGTATTCGGGCATACCCAGCACCAGTGCCGGGTCACCTAATAGTACATAATGTAATTTATTTTCTGTACGATCCTTATCAGGGTTGTTCCTATCGGAATTCAACAACACCAACTTAGCCAACCGTAAAGCATCACCGATGGAATACCTCTTACCATTCTCGTCTTTACCCAAAACATATCGGATATAATGACGATTGATCATACTGTTCTGTGTGGCATATACCGTTCTCGTCGTACCGACAAAAGCGATTGCCGAACCGGTTGGATGCAGGACTGCTCGCTCACCTATGTTGTCTTCTATCATATCAAAAGGAGACACATCACATGCTGCTGTAAACCATAATGGTACCTTATTGGAAGTAAATTGATTGAAGTCGTCTAACAATATAGCTTGTTCATGCGATAAACTGCGTGGATTACCATGCCCCATATAATTCATGATTAAACAACCCTCATCCATCTGTTTCTTTACGTCTGCTTCAACTCCGGGATAGGTATTACTTGTCGTGGTAGAAACACGCTTATATGCATCCCAAAGGATACGATTCACCTGCATTTCCGGATGATGTTTCTCAACTAGCTGTGCAATTTCCTCTGCCATTTCCAAATGTTGATTGTTATCTCCATCATCTCCCATAACGCAAATCACATTTTTCCATGGACCTGCATTCTTGTTC
Organism: Paraprevotella sp.; assembly: GCA_017630975.1. Lineage (GTDB taxonomy): Bacteria > Bacteroidota > Bacteroidia > Bacteroidales > Bacteroidaceae > Paraprevotella. The sequence continues at coordinate 6,613 of JAGBUF010000373.1, forward strand.
TGCATATATTATATGGTCTTATCCACCATGATTTGGGCTTGTCTTTCAGAGGTTACCGGGAATCGTCCTATACCCAGATCCACCTTGTTTTCTTTCAAGGAAGCCCCTTCGCCATCATCCAGCAAACCAAAATAATCCTCCATGACATAACTTGATGTATGACTTAAAGAATTCTGCGATTCATAACACAACAAATACTGATTAGGGTCCAAACCTCTTGTTGCCGATGTCAACATTCTGTTGTCCCAAACGCCATCACCAAATAGCAACAAATAGCGGGGCATATCACTTTCATTCGTTGCACGGTCATAAAACATTTTCATCATCCGCCGATAGGCTGTAGCATCAGGAGTTCCGGAAGAGAACTCATTGTAAACCATATCAGCTCTGACTACATGCACACGCATGCCATCCATCGCACGATGTGCTTCAGCCAATCGCTCCGCCTGCGCATACAGCTCACCACTTGCCGGAATAATAATCACCATATCAGCGAACGACAAGGCATGTAAATTCTGATTAGGAATTTCGCCAATATAAGCGGGCGAAGGATAATCAGCATCAACATCCACTGCCACATATTCACGAGTAGCATCGTCCACAGGCACGGTATAGGTGGTTCCTTGCAACACTCCCTTCATCTCAGCCATTGGTTCCCCTCTTCTCCCCAATCGCCACAATTGAACATGAGCACGTCCATTGGTATTGATGACAAAATTTGCTTTTCCACTCTTGTGATGTCTGAAAGACAGACAAGGTGTTGTCAATTTCAAGTGACGCACATAATTCAATTCTATATAACTCAATCGTGCATCCACTCCTTGCTTTGAAGTCAATATGACCTGTGTACCTGAATTATCTTTTTTTAATAAAGATTTGACCTGATATGTCTTTGTGGTTTCCATTGCAGCATAATAACTGCTTGGCACTTTAGCTATCGTAAATTTCGTCTGTTGTTCGCCATTGACTGTCGGTGTAACAGAGAATGCTGACGACGAGTTCGCGCTGAAGGATATTGTCAATTGGGCGGGGTCGGATGGCACAGCATCTATTGTTTCCAACAGGTAAGAACGTGTATTGGAACTGGCATAGTTGAACGATTCATAGAATGTTCTACCTGCAGAATACCACGAGTATTCCTCTTTTTTATAAAGAGTGTTGGAGGGCACAGTTGTCAGGCGTTCGGTAGCTGTAACCCCCTCATTCCCGACACGAATGGACAAAGGTGCGTCCCCTTCTGTCAGAAAATAACAAGCCTGGTTGGCATAGGTATTGCTTCTGTGGGTAGATTTTCCACTTGCATCAGGGGCAGACCAAGAAATCAACCCCTTACCATAAAACAAAACACCTCGTTGGTCACGGTACAAAGGTACTTCTTCCAAATCGTCAAAATCTGTATCGGCATTGATCTTTTCATCCTGCACATGTCCGCCATAACCAAATAGTTTGACCCGTGACACATCACGAAATCCCATTTTCTGCAGGTCGGACGGCGTCAGACGATAGACGCCATCTGCTGTAATCCCAATTTTCACCCAACGGCCTTGTGCCAACACAGAATTTTCGACATAACGGGATGAGCTGCTTTTTAATGCACTATTCCTTTTTATAAACTGAGGCTGACGATGAATCTTCATCTTAAAACTCATCAACTTATAACAAGTCTTACCTCGTTTCACTATCGGAATAAAGGAGACATCCAAAAATCCCTTCTTTCGAGATACAGTCACATTGGTGGTCACCAGTGGTTCGCTCGGTAAAGACTCCGCCCAATTAGCCACGTCTTTGGTTTCTTTCGCTGTCAGTTGCTTGTACTCCGGATAATCCAAAGTCACCTCATAACGATAGTCATTGTAATCCTCCTCTAATGGGATGACCTCGTTATAATATGCCGGAAAGCTGTCGGCTTTCAGCACGTTCCAATCGACATAAGTGAATTCCTGTGCCACGACAGTCATCGCAGCGCACAGAAACATCAATATGGCTAATTTCAATCTCATTCGTTATCTTACATTAAAGTCCAACACCTTGCGGTCTTGTATATACCCCTCAAAGTGTTGCCCAATCTGAGCGGGCGCAACTCCTACGGGTGTTCCTGTGAACAGCAAATCACCTATTTTCAGCGTAAAGAATCTGCTCACATAGGCAATGATATCATCTACAGAATGTATCATATCTCCCGAATAGCCCCGTTGCATTGTTTCTCCATTGATATCCAAACGGAACGGTATCTCTTGAATGGCAGGAAGTTCCTCTTTCGCCACAAAATCGCCGATCACCGCCGATCCGTCAAATCCCTTGCAAAGTTCCCAAGGCAGACCGCCTTCCCTGAATTTCCGCTGCATATCACGTGCCGTAAAGTCTATTCCCACCGTCACTGCATCGTAATAGCGATGTGCAAAGCGCGGAGCGATGTTCTTCCCTAACCGACAGATACGCACCACCAATTCTGTTTCATAGTCGCACTGTTGTGTGAAATCGGGAATAAAGAACGGTTTACCGTCCTTCAACAACGCCGAGTCAGGTTTGGCAAAGATTACAGGCTCTTCCGGTTTATATAACGTTCCATCCAACTCTTTATTGTGCTCGGCATAGTTCATGCCTACTGCAATAATCTTCATAACTGTATTATTTTTATCGTTCCAAATACAAAAATAAGGATTTATTTCTGACCTGATATCCGATTTAACATAAAAACTCTAAAAACGTGTGGGGGCGCACAGCGTGCTGAAATAAGTTGACAGATTAAACATAGATTCCTATATAGGTATACTGCACGATAA
>JAGBUF010000374.1 GCA_017630975.1 Paraprevotella sp.
GGTTCATAGGCATTCATAAAGTCTATATTGAAGTAGCCATTAAAGACACCGCCTTCACCCCAACAAATATGATAGAACCCATTTTCGTCCAGTCCATCAACCACGAAAGCGTGTCCCGAGAAATTCATATTATAACCAGCATAGACCAATGGTACTCCCCTACGCAATTCATATTGCAGCAACTCTCTCCATTGACGTGGCGAATAATACGACCTATCATAAAAAGCCACATATTTATATCCAAAAACGCTTTCAAGTGGAGACAACATTTTGTATGTATTGCTACCTGACGCATTTACGCCATAATTCATTTTACATGCCATTCCACAATATAGCGCAAGTTCCTGCACTGCTTTAGCTTCTTCCGCACTATACTCTCCATCATAGTCATCCAATATATTCGCCCAATCTATTCGCGTTCCCGGCATCACATCACTGATTTCATAATGACTATTTCCCCATCCATACAATGTATCCTGCAACATCTCAGGCCACTCATAAAAGCGCATTACTTCCGATGTAGCTGTAGCTACACACCCAACTTTACAGCGAGTAGAACTCAATTTGCCGTTATCATATTTATAATATGGACACATTCCGTTATAGGGAGCAATTTGATCCCAAGTCGATGACAACAATGGTTTTATGGGCTCTGTTGATCCAAATTCCTCAATATGGTACACACCACGTTTAATATATGCTTCCAATGCTGTCGGTATAGGAGTATTATTGACGTCAACGTCCATCGCATATCCACAAACTACAGGTTCGCCGTCCACTTGCGACACCCACACAAATCCCGGATTGAATTGAGGAGAAAAAACAAAACTTTTCGGCGTTGAATAAATCAGTTTAAGTTCTGAAGAAGACCTTTTGCAAACATCATTTTTCAGTTGCAGAAACTCTTGGGCTACGTTTCTTGCCTTCTCCTCTAATGATTGTGCACTTGCATTCCAGCAACACATCATCACCCCACAAAGTGACAGTATCCGTATATATTTTTTATAATATCCCATCATTTTCAACAAGAGTTTTTACAAAGATACAATTTAATGGTATAAAATTTTAGATATAGAACAAGAAAAAAGCCGTGTTCGTTTCCGAACACGGCTCCACAAATATCATTCATGTATTACTTGTAGTCTTGCCAACTCTTTATCTTGATATCTTCCATACTCATTTCACAGAAAGCCTCAATAAAGGCTTTTGCCAAACGGGCATTAGTCATCAACGGAATATTGTGATCTATGGCTCCGCGACGAATACGATAGCCATTAGTCAACTCACGTTTAGTATGATTCTTAGGAATATTGACAATCAAATCGAACTTATGGTCAGCAATCATCTGCATCACATTATCCTTCGCATTAGGATTCTCATCCGGCCAATAAACAGGGATTGCCGGAATTCCATTTTCTTTCAAGAAATTAGCTGTTCCTGCTGTTGCGTAGATTTCATAACCCTTCGCTGCCAACATACGACTTGGTTCCAACAAATCCACCTTAGAGTGAGCAGCACCTGAAGAGAACATTACCGACTTCTTAGGCACAGAATATCCGGTTGCTATCAAAGCGTTCAACAAGGCTTCATTGAAATCATCGCCCAAGCAGCCAACTTCACCGGTTGACGACATATCCACTCCCAATACTGGGTCTGCATTCTGCAAACGGGCAAAAGAGAATTGCGAAGCCTTCACACCAATACGGTCGATATCAAACGCTGATTTATCTGGACGATCGTATGGAGCATCCAACATGATACGTGTTGCTGTTTCAATAAAGTTTCTCTTCAATATCTTGGATACAAACGGGAAACTGCGAGATGCACGCAAGTTACATTCAATCACCTTAATTTGACGTCCCTTCGCTAAATATTGAATATTGAAAGGTCCGGAAATATTCAATTCCTTTGCAATGCGACTACTGATTTTCTTTATCGCACGCATTGTAGAGAAATATATTTGTTGTGCGGGGAATACCAATGTAGCATCACCTGAGTGTACCCCGGCAAACTCCACATGTTCGGAAATAGCGTATTCCACCACTTCACCATTTTGCGCCACTGCGTCAAATTCAATCTCCTTAGTTTCTTGCATGAACTGTGATACCACAACAGGATATTCCTTGGAAACTTCGCTGGCCATTAGAAGGAATCTTTCCAATTCCTCTTCATTATGACACACATTCATAGCTGCACCTGAAAGTACATATGACGGACGCACCAAAACAGGATAACCCACCTTATCAATGAATGCTTTCATATCATCCAAACTGGTCAACTCTTGCCATGCCGGTTGATCAATACCCAATCGGTCTAGCATCGCTGAGAACTTGTTACGATTCTCGGCGCGGTCAATAGACACAGGAGAAGTACCCAATATAGGCACAGACTGACGATGTAGCTTCATAGCCAAATTATTCGGAATCTGACCTCCTACAGATACAATCACTCCACCTGGCTGTTCCAAATCTATGACATCAAGTACTCGTTCAAATGACAACTCGTCAAAATAGAGACGATCGCACATATCATAGTCGGTAGAAACGGTCTCAGGGTTATAATTAATCATGATGGATTTATACCCCAACTTACGCGCTGTTTGTACTGCATTGACAGAACACCAGTCAAATTCTACAGAGGAACCGATGCGATAAGCACCAGAACCTAAAACAATGACAGACTTTTCATTCTTGTAATAATTGACATCATAACCCTCTGTCGCATAAGTCATGTATAAATAGTTGGTCAACTCTGGATGCTCAGATGCCACCGTATTGATACGCTTCACAGAAGGAAGTATACCCAATTGTTTACGGTATTGACGCACTTGAAGGTTCTCCTTCTCCATATTGGTTGCTTCCGGTTTCAAGACGAAACGGGCAATCTGGAAATCAGAAAATCCTAATCGTTTCGCCTCACGCAACAAATCTGCAGATATATCCTCCAATTTATCATAAGCCATCAATTGGTGTTTCATGTCCACGATGTTCTTCAACTTACCGATAAACCAAGGATCAATCTTAGTCAAGTCTTGTATACGCTCAATCGTATAACCTTTTTCCAATGCCTGTGCAATCGCAAATACTCGTAAGTCTGTCGGATTTGCCAATTCTTCGTCAAGATTGTCGAAATGAAGTTTTTCATTACCCACAAAACCGTGCATACCTTGACCAATCATGCGGAGACCTTTCTGAATGACCTCTTCAAATGAGCGTCCGATTGACATGATTTCACCTACCGATTTCATGCTTGAACCGATATGGCGAGAAACGCCGGCAAATTTTGTCAAGTCCCAACGTGGTATCTTACAAATGAGGTAGTCCAAATCAGGCGCCTTATACGCTGAATTAGGAGTTCCCATCTCACCGATTTGATCCAAAGTATATCCCAATCCGATTTTCGCAGCCACAAAAGCCAATGGATAACCGGTTGCTTTAGATGCCAATGCTGACGAACGACTTAGACGAGCATTCACCTCAATCACACGATAGTCGTTGGTAACGGCATTGAAAGCATATTGAATATTACATTCACCGACAATGCCCAAATGACGAATACAGCCTACTGATAATTCTTGCAACATTTTCACTTGTTCTTCAGTCAATGAGTAAGTAGGCGCAACAACAATAGACTCACCGGTATGAATACCGAGTGGGTCAAAGTTTTCCATGCTTGCCACAGTAAAGCAGTGGTCATTTGCGTCACGGATAACTTCAAACTCTATCTCTTTCCATCCTTTCAGCGACTCTTCCACCAATATTTGAGGAGCAAAAGTAAATGCACTCTCTGCCAACTCTACAAATGTCTTTTCATCATGACAGATACCACTACCCAAACCTCCTAAAGCATAAGCAGAACGTATCATTACGGGAAAACCTATTGCACGAGCTGCCGCCAATGCATCTTCCATATTTTCCACCGCTTGGCTCACAGGTGTTTTCATCTGAATCTCGTCCAATTTTTTCACGAACAAATCACGGTCCTCAGTATACATGATTGCCTCAACGGAAGTACCTAAAACCTCAACACCATATTCTTCCAACACGCCGTTCTTGTACAATTCCGTTCCACAATTCAGTGCAGTCTGACCACCGAATGCCAAAAGAATTCCATCGGGACGTTCTTTCTTGATGATTTCTGTAACGAAGTAAGTGGTAACAGGTAAGAAGTAAACTTGGTCAGCGATTCCTTCAGATGTCTGGATTGTCGCAATGTTAGGATTAACCAACACCGATTGTATACCCTCCTCACGCAATGCTTTCAATGCTTGCGAACCGGAATAATCAAACTCTCCTGCCTGACCTATTTTCAAGGCTCCGGAACCCAATACCAATACCTTCTTAAATTGCTTTTTCATCCTCTATATGATTTATTATTATTCTTTATCTCAAAACCAAAAAACTCCTTGCTGAGCATTTGTTATCAAAATTGAGCAAAATTAAGCATTCTATTTTCTTTCTCCCAGAAAAAAAGGAGAAAATTTCAATAGGACATAAAAAAAGACGGGATATCCCGCCTTCTTTATTACTTCTTACGCTCCAACTCTTGAAGATTCTCCATTTTTTTCTGTTCCAAAAATTCGTAAATACCACACAGATGTTCACGAACTTTACCATGACCAAACTCATAGACTTTCGTTACTAACCCATCCAAAAAATCACGGTCATGACTCACAACAATCAGTGTCCCGTCAAAAGCCACCAACGCCTGTTTCAAAATATCTTTTGTCTTCAGATCCAAATGATTGGTGGGTTCATCCAAAATCAACAGATTCACCGGATTCAGTAGGAGTTTCAACAATGCCAAACGTGTACGTTCTCCACCGGACAGTACCTTCACCTTTTTCGTACTCTCTTCACCGCCAAACATAAATGCACCCAGTAAGTCACGAATTTTTGTACGAATATCGCCTACAGCCACATCATCAATGGTTTGATACACTGTCAGTTCACCATCCAGTAACGATGCTTGATTTTGCGCAAAATAACCAATCTGCACATTATGTCCGAGCGTCAGTGTCCCTTCATGCTCCAATTCGTCCATGATGCACTTTACCAATGTTGATTTCCCTTCACCATTACGACCAACAAAAGCAATTTTATTTCCACGCTCAACAGTCAGATTTACCCCACCAAACACCCGATGGTCGTCATAACACTTTCCTACTCCATCCATCGTAACCGGATAATTTCCGCTACGTGGTGAAGGGGGAAATTTCAAGCGCAATGCCGAGGTGTCTTCTTCGTCCACCTCAATAATCTGTAGTTTCTCCAACATTTTAACACGGCTCTGCACTTGAAGTGTTTTACTATATGTTCCCTTAAAACGCTCAATGTAATCCTTCGTTTCTTGAATCATCTTTTGTTGCTCTTCGTATTGCTTCATCTGCTGTTCGCGACGTTCTTTTCGCAACTCAAGATATTTACTGTAATTCACTTTGTAGTCATAGATTCTGCCCATGGTCACCTCAATGGTGCGCGTAGTGATATTGTCCACAAATTTACGGTCATGACTGATAACGACTACTGCCTTGGCACTTTCCATTAGGAATTGCTCTAACCACTGGATACTTTCAATATCCAAATGATTGGTAGGCTCATCAAGCAACAATACATCAGGATCCTGCAAAAGCAGTTTTGCCAATTCAATTCTCATTCGCCAGCCGCCACTAAAATCACTAGTCGGTCGATTGAAATCAGAGCGTTCGAATCCCAAACCCAATAATGCCTTTTCCACATCCTCTTCATAATGCGTCAAGTCAATGGCATAGAATTTTTCACTCATCATTGCCACCTTCTCTATCAACGACATATAGTCGTCGCTCTCATAGTCTGTACGGGTTGCTAATTCATTATTGATAAGTTCAATCTCATGCTCCATCTCCTTCAGATGGGAAAAAGCAAGCGAAGCCTCTTCAAAAACAGTTCGTCCATCCTCCGTCATCAGATGTTGTGGCAAATAAGCTACAACACAATCCTTTGGCGCCGTCACCTTACCCCGCGTCGGCTGACGTACGCCTGCCAATATTTTAAGGAGTGTGCTTTTCCCTGCACCATTCTTCCCCATGAGGGCAATACGGTCTTTCTCGTTGATTTGAAAAGATATATCACTAAACAAAGTAGTGCCACCGAACTCTACGGCAAGCCCATCTACTGATACCATAAACTAATCTGATTTAATTTTAAGCACAAAGATACGACAAAAATGTCATTCTAACGCTATCCGATGATTATTTCCTAAGCGTCTTATAAGAAAGGATATGCCACGATATAGCGATGGCAAGAAGAATAAAAAAAATACGTGCCCACCAAGCACTCACCACTCCGCCAAAAGCACAATAAAGCAAAGTAATCCATACTAAAGCGACCGATACCAACTTTGCTCGTAAAGGCATAGCACGATGTTCACGAAATTGGAGGATATAACGACCTAATCGTGGACGTGAAAGCAACCATGCATAAAGACGTGGCGAACTGCGAAAATACAATGCTGCCGCCAACAACAAAAACGGAGTGGTAGGCAATATCGGCAAGATAATCCCCAATATACCTAATCCCAACGATACACTACCCAAAATCATCAACATCCATTTCATAAGGACAAAGGTACAATAAATAAGTGTTCTACATATATAGAATCTATTTAACAGACAAAAAAAGTCCGCCTCAATGAAGAAACGGACTCCTTTATCAAAAAGTTTATTTTTTATTTCAAAGCATCAATATTCTGCTGATTCATCAACTGCTTACCCTCAGCTGTATACAGATATTCAATACGTTCTGCGTACGCTTTTTCAATTTTTCCACGTACCATTTTCATCGTACTGTTAATCATTTGATTCTGTTCGGTAAACGGTTCGGCCAAAACAGCAAAGCTACTCGGCAACCAGCGCTCTGGGAACATTCCCTCGAACTCACCGCCTTTCTTGAATTGAGACACACTCTTTTCCAATATCTGCAACGCCGCTTTTTTACCCTCTTCCGTAGCCAATGTCAAGTTCTGTTGTTTCA
>JAGBUF010000375.1 GCA_017630975.1 Paraprevotella sp.
ATGGATGTCATTGCGCATAGCATCGAGCAGCTTCTTTACAACAGGAGCATAGGTTCTTGTGGGTGAAAGCACTAGTTTTCCAGCATTGACTGGGCTTCCCTCCACTTTGTCGTCCAATCTATATGCACCGCTATATACGAGTTCTTTTGGAACAGAATGGTCGTAACTTTCTGGATATTTTTCTGCCAGATACTTGCTGAAAACGTCGTGTCTGGCGCTAGTTAGTCCGTTGCTTCCCATTCCACCGTTGTATTCTTTCTCGTATGTGGCTTGTCCGCAACTGCTTAGTCCGACAATCACATCACCGGGACGGATGTTCGCATTGTCAATCACATCACTACGTTTCATACGGCAAGTGACAGTTGAGTCTACGATGATGGTGCGTACCAAATCGCCGACGTCGGCAGTTTCTCCTCCTGTAGCATAGATGCCGATTCCCATATTTCGCATTTCTGAAAGCAATTCATCTGTACCGTTGATAATCGCACTAATGACCTCTCCGGGAATGAGCATTTTGTTTCTTCCAATGGTAGAAGACACCAGAATGTTGTCTACAGCACCCACACAAAGCAAATCATCTGTATTCATGATCAGCGCATCTTGTGCTATACCTTTCCAAACAGAAATGTCTCCGGTTTCTTTCCAATACATATATGCCAACGACGATTTTGTCCCTGCACCATCGGCATGCATGATATTACAATATTCTGGATCCCCACCCAATATATCGGGGATGATTTTACAGAAAGCTTGTGGGAAAATGCCTTTGTCTATGTTCTTGATGGCATTGTGTACATCTTCTTTAGCTGCGGATACGCCGCGCATCATGTAGCGTTGATTGCTCATAATAGGAGTTTAAAAATTAATATTTCTTGCAAAATTACTCTAAATATGCTGTGTTGCCAAGATTTAGGCGAAAAACTTCACCATTAAATTTTACTTGTGTAATACAATGGCGAATCATGGTGATTTCATTATGTTGTATTTCTCAAGGAAACGTTTTACTATTTCGGTGTATTCTTTAGGGTATTTGTAATATGAATCTGCATGATTACCGCCAGGGGCGTGCCAGATTTCTTTGATACCGTTCTTGTGTTGGTATAAGGTGTCACTCATCCATGTAGGAACAAATGTGTCATTGGCTCCATGAATGAAAAGCATGGGGCGTTCGCATTGCTTTATCTGTTGCAAAGGTGAAGCTTCATTGAAATTCCATCCGAATCGAATGTCTGTGAGCCAACTCGCCAAGTGTAAAAGAGGGAAGGTAGGTAATCCGAATTGTTCTTTCAATTCACCGGCATATTCGTCCCAAACGCTTGTATATCCACAGTCATTGATGAAACAACGAACGTAGTCGGGTGTTTTCTCTCCGCTTACGCACATGGTCGTTGCTCCACCCATGGAAATGCCATGAACAACCATATTGCAGCGCGTCGTATCTGTTGCAAATAATTCATGGGCAACTTCTATCCATTGTAAGACATCTTTTCGGTCGTTCCATCCCATTTGAATATGGGTTCCTTCACTCAATCCGGAGTATCTTAAATCGGGGAGGAGAATATTGTATTGCAAGTCATGATGATACATATAACCTATGTGCATCATCCGAATGGCATTGTCTGTATAGCCATGGATGATGACGGCACTTTGGGTAGTACAAGAGTCAGCTTGTAGAAAATAAGCGTGTAGTTTGGTGTTGTCTTTTGCCAGAATAAACGTGTCTTTTAATGCGTGGTTGTAGGTGATACTATCCAACCATGTTTGTATGTGTGGGTAATGAGCCTTTATGTATTCAAACGACCCCGAAATGTCTTTCCCTCGTGGGTTGCCTTCGGCTTGTAGTGCATACCACTGCAGGTAGAATGTGGCACTGGTCAAGAGCGCGACCATGATTAGAATAAAGATGCTTGTGCCAATCAGTATGTTTTTATGTATTTTTTTCATTCGTCTTTATTTGTCCAAATGTTCCATGCTGCTTTGGCTTGCAGGAGCAACATTTCCAAACCGTTTTTAGTGGTGGCGCCCACTGCTTTTCCTTTCTTCAGAAACAGTGTCTCTTCCGGATTGTAGACGAGATCATACAAAATATGGCCTTCTCCAATGAACTCATAAGGGATTTCCGGACATTCATCTGTATGAGGGTGCATACCGACTGGTGTGCAATTGATTACAACCGTGTGCTCCTTCATGACCTTGGATGTTAATTGTGAGTAGGTCAGAGTGTTATCACAACTTCTTCTGCTTACAAAAAGGGTCTCGATGTTCAGTTGTTGCAATCCGAATTGGACGGCTTTCGATGCTCCTCCCGTACCTAAAATAAGTGCCTTTTTATGTGTTGGATTCAACAAAGGTTGTAGGGATTCGGTAAATCCGATAACATCTGTGTTGAATCCTTTGAGACGGATTTTATTTTCTTGTTGATGCACCTTGATGACGTTTACTGCGCCAATGGATTTTGCTTCCTCGCTGAGTTCGTCTAAGAATGGTATGACTTTTTCTTTGTAGGGGATAGTGACATTCAGTCCTTTAATTTGTTGACGGGTAAGGACTTCGTTCAATAGTTCAATAGTTGGAATGTCAAAATTGAGATATTGTGCATCAATGTTTTCCGTTTGGAATTTTGATTAAAAAAGTCCTTGGAGAATGAATGACCAAGGGGATGCCCTATCAATCCGTATAGATCCATATTGTATTATTTGGTGGCAAGATACATGGTACAGATGCCAAATGTAAAACGTTTGAATATTACATCTGAGAATCCGGCTTTTTTTAGAATGGATTGCATGATTTCTCCTTGTGGGAAGGCTGCCATGGTTGCCGGTAGATATGTGTATGCACTATTGTCCTTTGAGATGATTTTCCCTATTGTGGGCATAATGATTTTAGCATAAATGGAGAATAGTTGCTTCATGGGGAATTTGTGGGGTGAACTCAATTCTACGATGAGTAAATGACCATTGGGTTTTAAAACCCTGCAAATTTCACTTAACCCCTTATCCAGATCCTCAAAATTACGCACTCCGTACGCGACTGTTACTGCATCGAAGGTGGAATCTTCAAAAGTCAAGTTTCCACAATCTTCGCGTTGGAAATGAATGATGTGGTCTATTCCTGCAGTTTTCACCTTTTGTCGGCCAACTTCCATCATGCCTTCTGATATATCGGCTCCAATAATAGACTCGGGCTTCAGTCTGTTGGCAGAAAGAATGGCAAAATCTCCGGTTCCCGTAGCAATGTCAAGTAGATGCTTTGGTTGATATGGACGCAATGCGTCAATGGCTTTCTTTCGCCAACGTTTGTCAATACCAAAGGAAAGACAATGGTTCAATAAGTCATAAGTGTGAGCAATGTTGTTGAACATTTCTTCAACTTGCTCACGCTTATGGCCATCCCTTTCATAGGGCTTTATTTTTTCTTGTTCGTACACCTTTATATTATAGGTTGTTTAAATAAGCTGTTACATTCTTTTCAATGCGAACATATAAATCCTCATCAGATTCTTTGCAGAATGATTCTCCGGTAATATGCTCATACAGTTCAATGTAACGATTGGATATGCCTTCAACGATTTCAGGTGTCATTTCAGGAACTTCTTGTCCTTCTTTTCCTTGAAAACCATTGTCCATCAGCCATTCACGTACAAACTCTTTAGAGAGTTGTTTTTGTGGTTCACCGGCTGCAAAACGCTCTTCATATCCTTCGGAATAGAAATATCTACTGCTGTCAGGTGTGTGAATTTCATCCATCAAATAGATTTTTCCATCATGCTTTCCGAATTCATATTTTGTATCTACCAAAATCAAACCGCGTTCAGCCGCCATTTCTGTACCTCTTTTGAATAGAGCTAATGTGTATTTCTCCAATAATTCGTATTCTTCCGGAGTGGCAAGACCTTGTGCCAGAATTTCTTCTTTTGATATATCAGCGTCATGTTCGCCAATTTCAGCTTTGGTAGTGGGGGTAATGATAGGCTCAGGGAATTTCTGATTTTCCTTCATGCCTTCAGGTAGTTTTACTCCACATATTTCGCGAACGCCGCTTTTGTAAGCTCTCCATGCAGAACCGCATAAGTATCCACGTACAATCATTTCAACGGCAAAACCTTCGCAGCGTACGCCAACAGTTACCATTGGGTCTGGGGTAGCCAATTTCCAGTTGGGACAAATGTCGGTTGTTGCATCAAGGAATTTTGCTGCGATTTGGTTGAGCATTTGTCCTTTGAATGGGATTCCCTTAGGGAGAACTACATCAAATGCTGAAATGCGGTCGGTAGCTACCATTACAAGTTTATCTCCTACGCTGTAAACATCGCGTACTTTACCATGATAAACACCTGTCTGTCCAGGGAAATTGTACTCTGTTGCTGTTAATGCTTTCATATCTTTTCTATTTTAGAATTTATATTTCTAATTGTCGCCCCACGTACCCGGATCTATACACAATGTGGTATTGTCGTTGGGAGTGATGGTGTTTTTTTGTTTTTTTATCTTAGCAATTTTCTTATCGTGCTTTTCATAAGCTTCCACAATGCGCGTCACTAATTTATGACGTACAATGTCTTTCTTGTTCATTTCTATGAACGCAATCCCCTTTATGTTCTTTAGGATAGAGATAGAGTCCGTTAATCCTGAACGCTGGGATGGAGGAAGGTCTATTTGTGTCATGTCGCCGGTAATAATCATCTTGGTGTTCATGCCCATTCGGGTGAGAAACATTTTGATTTGTGCCGGTGTTGTGTTTTGTGCCTCGTCTAAAATGACAACGGCGTCATTCAGCGTTCTACCACGCATAAATGCCAATGGCGCTATCTGTATGATGTTTTGCTCCATCATTTCTTGTAATTTTACAGTCGGAATCATATCCTGTAATGCGTCATACAATGGTTGGAGGTAGGGGTCAATCTTTTCTTTCATATCACCGGGTAGAAAACCTAATTTTTCTCCGGCTTCAACAGCGGGTCTGCTTAAAATGATTTTCCGGATTTCTTTGTTCTTTAAAGCTTTTACAGCTAAAGCAATGCTGGTATATGTTTTTCCGGAACCGGCAGGACCAATCGCAAAAATCATATCGTTTTCCTCGTAGGCTTTTACGAGTTTCTGTTGATTCTCGCTTCTGGCGGTAATGGGTTTCCCGTTTACGCTATATACAATGACTCCTTCAATACATTCTTTTTGAGTTTTCTTTCCTTTGATAATACAAATAATGTCCTCCTCTTTCAGACAATTATATTTAGCGCAATGCTTTTCTAAAGCTGTGATATGTTCTTCAAATGCGCATAACTCTTCTTCGTCGCCCATGACTTTGATTACATTCCCACGTGCAACGATACGTAATTTAGGGTATAGTGCCTTGATGATTTGGATGTTGGTGTTGTTGACACCATAAAAACTCACCAGGTCAATATCTTCAAGTATGATATGTTTTTCTATCATCGGTCTAATTTTCTGCAAAAATAATCATAATGTTTTTATTTCACTATGTTTTGGTTATCTTTGTGGCGCTTAAAAATAAAAAAAATGTCCCGAAAATTACGAAAAGAAATTTATCTGCTATTCTTTGCTCTTGTGGTTGGAATGTTGTCAATTGTGCGATGCGTTCGTCCTGAAGTTCAAGAGGGGGCAATGGCTTCGGGATGTGAGGTAAATGATAGTGCAGTTTTCCATCAAAAGGACAATCAAAACAACGGAAAAGATAAGAGTGATTGTGTGTACATGGATGATATTGCATATAGTATACCGCAGTTCAAGGATAGTCATGGAAACTATAAAAAGACACGCGTATATAGCGTCCCGGGTTTTCGTAGGACGTTTCCGGATTTGCAGGATGTACAGTTGGCTGCTGCCAAAAAATGGGGGGTCACTCCTGTGAGAGACAGGGCAGAGGCGGAGATGCGCAAGGATGAATTGGTATATGTGGGAGCGAATCCGTTTTATACCATGGACGACAAGATGGGGTATTCTGTTCCATATTTGGTGCCGCATGCAAGTAATTTGCTGCAAAAAATCAGTAGGAATTTTATGGACTCTTTGGCCATGAAACGCATACCTTTGCATACTTTGATTGTGACGTCTGTCTTGCGTACTGAAGACGACGTGCGTCGTTTACGTCGTGTCAATGTGAATGCTTCTCCTGAGAGTTGTCATCGTTACGGGACCACAGTCGATATATGTTATAATCGTTTCAATCGCATCAATAAGGATAAGGGGCAGGTGAGCAGTGCAACCTTAAAATGGGTGTTGTCGGAGGTACTTCGGGATTTGCGTAAGGCTGGGGAATGTTATGTGAAATATGAAGTAAAACAAGGTTGCTTTCATATTACCGTGCGCTGATTTTAAACCTTTTTGAGATTTGTTTGTCCTATAAATAGGTAACTTTAAAACGAAAATTATGAAAAGAATGAAACGTATTTTATTGCCAATATGCCTTTTGGGTTGTATGGCTGTGTCTGCTCAGCGTCAAGAAGGTTTTGATTTTAACGCTTTTCGTGCAGAAGTGATGGAGCGTCGTGCAGAACGTCTGGCGAATGATTTGGATTTGAAGGATCAAGCGAAGGCTGACTTTAAGGCGTTATACAACAAATTTCAGGAAGAAATGTTTGTAGTTATCGCATCAGAGTTTCAGTCGCGTTCTGAATTGGAACGAAAGAAGATAGACGATTTGACGGATGATGAGGCGATGTTGAGAGTAAAGAATATGTTTGATCGTAAGACTCAAAGCATAGTAAATTCTTATAATCGTTTAGAAATTGAGAAGAAGTACTATGCTGAATTTGCAAAGACTATGAACAATAAACAATTGTTGAAGATATTTGAGGGAAGTCAAAATTTCCGTCAAAGGATGGGAAATAATCGCCAAAGGAACCGTCAAGGAGGAATGAATTTTGGTGGAGGTAACGATTCTTTTGGAGGAGACTTCAATAATGATTTTGGAGGATTTTAGTCTATAGTGACAATAATAAAAACGGGAAGTACTTTTGTTAATTGAAGTGCTTCCCGTTTTTATTGTTGTTTTAATTCATTTTTTTCACCTTATTATATATAGTATTTTTGTCATTGAAGTGTTTATTTTACACTTTTATTAAAAAAAAGTTTGCAAAAAGTTTGTTCATTGTTTTAAAAGGTTCTATCTTTGCATCCGCTTTCGGTAATTCACCGGGCGTTAAAAGAAGAGTTCATTGAAATTTTTCCATAGACAGAGAAGTAGTACAAGAGCTTCGTTGCTTGTTC
>JAGBUF010000376.1 GCA_017630975.1 Paraprevotella sp.
TATGGCGTTCTGAAGATGGCGAAGAACTGTGTATCGGTTCTGTAGAAGAATTATACAACGAAATAGAAAAGTCTGTAGTAGCCGGTTATATGACAGAAAATCCTTTAAAAGCGAAAGGTTTTGTGCCGGCAGATTACAGTCAGGAAAATTACGACAAGATAGATTTACATCGTCCGTATGTAGATGATGTTGTGTTGGTAAGTCCAAGCGGCAAGCCAATGAAACGTGAGACGGATTTAATTGACGTATGGTTTGACTCCGGAGCTATGCCGTATGCTCAAATACATTATCCTTTTGAAAATAAGGAGGCATTGGATCAACGAACAGTTTATCCTGCAGACTTTATTGCTGAAGGTGTTGACCAGACCCGTGGCTGGTTCTTCACTCTACATGCCATTTCTACAATGGTATTTGATAATGTGGCTTATAAGGCAGTCATTTCCAATGGACTTGTATTGGATAAGAATGGAAATAAGATGTCAAAGCGCCTGGGTAATGGCGTGGATCCTTTTGCAGCAATTGAGAAATATGGTTCTGATGCAGTACGCTGGTATATGATTACCAACTCATCTCCATGGGACAACCTTAAGTTTGATGAAGCGGGAGTGCAGGAGGTGAGCAGAACATTCTTCGGTAAATTGTTCCAGACCTATTCATTCTTGACCATGTATGCAAATGTGGATGGATGGTGCTATTCAGAAGAAGACGTACCGATGACACAACGCCCTGAGATTGACAGATGGATTTTGTCAGAACTCAATACATTGGTAAAGAATGTAGATGCATGCTACAACGATTATGAACCGACTAAAGCGGGACGTTTGATACAGGATTTTGTAATAGACAACGTCAGCAACTGGTTTGTACGTCTGAGTCGTAAACGTTTCTGAGGCAGTGCCATGAGTGTTGATAAATTGTCGGCATACCAAACTCTCTATACTTGTTTGGAAACAGTGGCAAAATTGATGGCGCCTATTGCACCTTATTATGCAGACCGTTTATATACTGACTTGACAGCCGCTACTGACCGTGCAGATGCTGAAAGTGTTCATTTGGCAACCTTCCCGATTTCTAACGAAACAATGATTGATGCTTCTCTTGAATACAGAATGAAGTTGGCACAACAGATAACGTCTATGGTCTTGTCTTTGCGTAAAAAAGAAAAGATTATTGTGCGTCAACCATTGCAAAGTATCTCCATCCCTGTGGGTGATGCTGAACGCCAAAACGGAATAGAGGCTGTTAAACAACTGATTTTGGACGAGGTCAATGTCAAAGAATTGAATTTCGTAGAAGGAAACGGAATGTTGGTGAAGAAGGTGAAGTGTAATTTCCGTACGATGGGTAAAAAATTCGGCAAACTGATGAAGAGTGTTGCATCAGCAGTTGAAGCCTTGAGTCAGGAGCAAATTGCATCACTTGAAAGCAACGAGTGGTTGGATGTGACCATCGATAATGGTGAAATGGTACGCATTGAATCTGTCGATGTAGAGATCTTCAGCGAAGACATCCCCGGCTGGACAGTTGCGAACGAAGGTAGTTTGACAGTTGCACTGGATATAACCGTTACTGATGCCTTAAGAACTGAAGGAGTTGCCCGTGAATTGGTTAAACGCATACAAAATATCAGAAAGGAAAGTAATTTTGAGATTACTGACAGAATTGTAGTGGAATTAACACGCTCTGAACAGACTGATAAAGCAGTAGTGGATTTTGCCGATTATATTTCTACACAAGTATTGGCAAATGAAATAAAGACCGTTGACCATATTGAGGATGGTGTTGAAATAGATTTCGATGACTATAAGATATATTTAAAAGTACAAAAAGTATAATTTAACTTTAACATTAACATTAACATTAACTTTAACATTAACATTAACTTTAACCTTATATTAAAACTATGACAGAGAAAACACGTTATTCAGATGCTGAATTGGCTGAATTCAAAGAATTGATATTAGAGAAATTAGCGTTGGCACGCCGAGATTATGCTACCATGTCGGCTTCGTTAATGAACTCGGACAATAATGGTGTGGAGGATACTTCTCCTACCTACAAATCTCTTGAAGAGAGTGTGAACACGCAATCGAAAGAAGAGTTGGCCATATTAACTGCTCGTCAACAGAAGTTTATAAAGGGATTGGAGGGAGCATTAATACGAATTGAAAATAAAACTTACGGTATTTGTCGTGAGACAGGAAAATTGATACCGAAAGAAAGGCTCCGTTTGGTACCCCATGCCACATTAAGCATTGAAGCTAAAAATATGAAGAAGTAATATTGAAAGTAATGAAAGGAAAAACGGGTCTTTTTACTCGCGGAAGAATTTCTGTTGTCATTATTGCTGCCGTTATTTTAATTGACCAACTTATTAAAGTGATGGTCAAGACAAATATGTTCATGCACGAAAGAATAAAGATCGCTGATTGGTTTTATATTCTTTTCACCGAGAACCCGGGCATGGCGTTTGGTTGGGAGTTTTTTGATAAGTTTTTCCTTACTTCTTTCAGAATTGTTGCGGTAATCGTTATTGGTTTCTATCTGTATAGAATTATCAAGAGACGTTTGCCCATTGGTTATATCATTTGCATAGCACTCATATTAGCCGGGGCAGCAGGAAATATCATTGATTGTGTATTCTATGGAATGATATTCAATAACCCACCGGCTCCTATGATTGCTGAATTTGTTCCTTTCGGGACAGGTTATGAATCTTTGTTTCATGGTAGAGTAGTGGATATGTTCTATTTTCCTATCATTGATACTAATTGGCCCCATTGGATGCCTATTGTAGGAGGTGAACATTTCATATTCTTTAGTCCGATATTTAATTTCGCCGATGCTGCCATATCGTGTGGCATAGTTGCATTGTTACTTTTTTATCACAAACAAATATCTCATTAGGTTGAAGATGAAGAATGTATCATTATATATCATCTTATCTCTCCTTCTGACGTTGTTTGTCAATTGTAAACCGGGAGTGCCATCTAGAGTGATTTCTCCAACTGATATGGAGGAAATCCTTTATGACTATCATATTGCACAGGCTATGGCTGAAGCAGAACGCGACAGTATCAATTTCAAAAGATACAGTTACGTAAATTCGGTATTTGAGAAACATGGTATCACAGAGGCCGAGTTCGATTCAAGTATGATTTGGTATTCCACCCATGCAACTTATTTACAAACGATATACAAAAGTATCAAAGAAAGATATACTGCATCTGTTGCTGCCTTAGGTGCGGCGGTAGGCGGTAATGACGCTTTCTCAAATCTTGAACAAGCTGGAGATACAGCAAATATATGGCATGAGCGAGCGTTTAAAACGTTACGTACCCGACCAACAGAAGATAAGATGACTTTCTTACTTACTGCAGACACTACTTTCCGTAAAGGTGATTCATTCCTTTGGGATTTCAATATGGTCTATGTTTCACAAAGTAAAAAGCGGAACGAAGTATATGTGGCTTTATATGTAAAATATGA
>JAGBUF010000377.1 GCA_017630975.1 Paraprevotella sp.
AAGATAAGAAAAAGAAAGAAGCTAAGGATGAAAAGCCACAAACAGAATACCACAAACTGACAGGAAGAGATTCTGTCAAGATGGAGGGTATCGCTAATATCATCAAGAAAGAAGAAAGTTTTTATTTAGAATTCCCCACCCGATTACTGGGCAGACAGTTTCTTGTGAGCAACAAACTGCAACAAGTGCCTCACGAACTTAACGAAGCCGGGGTCAATAAAGGTATCAATTACGAAAACCAAATCATCACGTTTGAGTGGAACAAAACGAACAAAAAACTTTGTATCCGCCAACAACGACAGACACCGGAAGTTCAAGCGAACGATGCCATCGCTGCATCCGTTAAAGGGAACTATATTAACCCTCTGATTGCAAGTCTTAAGATTGAAGCACTGGCTCCCGACTCTGCAAGCATCATTGTAAAGATTGATGATTTGTTCAATGGAAAACAGACCGTATTGAACGATGTTTTTAACAATATCAACTTAGGTACATCAGCTAAATCTGAATTGTCACGTATCATTGACATCAAAACATTTGAAAATAACATCGTTGCGACTTCCGAATTGACCACTACCGTCCATGAAGGCATGAGCAAAGTCAATGTCGGTGTGATAGTCAGTTGCTCCATCTGTCTCCTTCCTGAATCTCCCATGCGCGGAAGATTGGAAAGCAAAAGAATAGGTTATTTTACAACACCGGTTTTAGCTTATGCCGACAGACAACAGGAAGTGGAAACCCGCCACTATATCACAAGATGGAGATTAGAACCCTCGGATGAAAAGAAATACATGGAAGGTGAATTGACATTGCCCAAGCAACCCATCACGTTCTATATTGACCCTGCAACTCCCAAGCAATTGGTTCCATATATCAAAAGTGGGATTCTGGACTGGAATGTAGCATTTGAGAAAGCGGGATTCAAGAATGCTGTCGTAATAAAAGAATACACAGATAGCATCGCCAACGAAGGAGACGACATCAAACATTCATTGTTCACTTATGCCGCTTCGACAAAAGCCAATGCTATGGGCCCCTCACTCATTGACCCCCGTACGGGAGAAATCATTGAGGCTGACATCATCTGGTGGCACAATGTTGTATCATTGTTGCGCGAATGGCTCATCACCCAAACCGGTGCCACAATAGAATGTGTACGCAACATAAACGTTCCCGATAGTATTATGGGAGAAGCAGCTCGCTTTGTAGCTTGCCATGAAGTAGGACATTCATTAGGTTTGAAACATAACATGATTGCATCATGGACATATCCTACTGATTCGCTCCGTTCTGCACATTTTATAAACCATGTCAATGGTACTTCGCCTTCCATCATGGACTATGCCCGTTTCAATTACATAGCCCAACCCGAAGACCATGTGCCGTTCGTTTCACCGCACATCGGACCTTACGACATGCTCGCTATTGAATGGGGTTATCGTTGGTATCCGAATGCTGAGACAGAGAAAAAGGCTCTGCGTACTTTGTTGGAGCAACACACTGAAAAGATTTACAAATATGGCGAAGAACAATCCATGCGCGAAGCTGTCGATCCTCGCTCTCTCAGTGAGGACCTGGGAGACAATGCCATGAAATCTGCATCATACGGCATCAAAAATCTGAAACGCATTATTCCGGAAGTCATTCAGTGGACCACCACCGGAGAGAAAGGACAAACCTATAAAGAAGCTGCAAAACTATATGCCGGTGTCGTTTCGCAATGGGGATTATACCCATATCATGTCATGGCTAATATCGGTGGAATATATTTAGAAAATGCTGAAGTAGGCGACGGAGTGAAGACCTATACATATGTAGAGAAAGAGAAACAGAAGGAAGCCGTACAATTCCTACTGGATGAGTATATCTCTTATCCGGATTGGTTGTTCAACACTCCCATTTCCGACTACACATACATGTTAAAGGAAACTCCTATCGGTACATTGGAACAAAGTCCTAATGCCATGTACAAGAACACCTTGAACTATCTGCTTTGGGACCTTTTGGATAACAAACGCCTGATTCGCATGCTTGAAAATGAAGCACGCAATGGGAAAGAGGCTTTCACCGCCGTTGAAATGATGG
>JAGBUF010000378.1 GCA_017630975.1 Paraprevotella sp.
AACAAAAATAGTATCTTTGTGCTTAGATATTGTATTTTTCATAAACGACGTATAATTACGTCATTAAAAACAAATTACTATGATAAAACGAATGATGCTATCTTGTGCGTGTTTGGCGGTTTTGTCTGTCAGTGCACAAAAGGAGAAGCCCTGGTGGCTGAATCCGGAAGTAAACGAAGTGAATACGGTAGCTCCGCGAGCTGCATTTTTCGCTTATGAAACTGAGGATTTGGCGGTTCAAGGCGAAAAGAACAAATCAGAGCGCTATATGTCGCTTGAGGGAAAATGGAAGTTCAATTTTTCCAAAGACCATGATAAGGCGCCAAAGGATTTCTATTCATTGAAGTATGATGATTCACAATGGGTGGATTTTCCTGTACCGGGATTGTTTGAGTTGAATGGTTATGGAGATCCCATCTATGCCAATACCAGTTATTCTTGGAAAACTCAATTTGATAACAATCCCCCGTATGTTGAAGAACTGAACAATTATACCGGATCATATCGTAAGGAAGTGATGGTGCCGGCAGCATGGAAGGGTGAACAAGTGTTCTTACATGTTGGTTCTGCTACTTCAAATATTATGGTATGGGTGAATGGCAAGTTTGTAGGTTATAGTGAGGATAGCAAGGTTTCTGCAGAGTTTGAGCTGACGAAATATCTGACTCCGGGTAAAGAAAACTTAATCGCAATGCAGGTGATGCGTTGGTGTGATGGTTCATATTTGGAGGACCAGGACTTCTGGCGTTTTACAGGTATTGCTCGCGAGGTTTATCTGTATGCCCGTCCTAAAGCACATGTTGAAGATTTCTTCGTGACACCTGACTTGGTCAATGATTACAAGGATGGACGTCTTGACGTGAAAGTGAATACTGTTGCTGCAAAAGGTAAGACACTTGAAGTGGTATTGTCAGACAAGTGCGGTAAGGAAACAGCAAAGCAAAGTGTGAAGGTGGCTGGTAATGGCGAAGTGAATTTGACATTTGACGTTCAGCAACCTTTGAAGTGGACAGCTGAAACTCCTAATTTATACACCTTGACCTTTACATTGAAAGATAAGAACAATGTAGTGGAAAGTATCTCGCAACGTGTGGGCTTCCGTAAGGTGGAAATCAAGAATGCACAAGTTTTGGTGAATGGTCAGCCGGTCTTGATCAAAGGTGCCAACCGTCATGAATTGGACCCTGTAACCGGTTATGTAGTTTCTATGGAGCGTATGTTGCAAGATGTGAAAATCATGAAGGAATTGAACATCAATGCAGTACGTACATGTCATTACCCTGATGATCCTCGTTGGTACGAATTGTGCGATGAGTATGGATTGTATATGGTAGCTGAAGCTAACATCGAAAGTCATGGTATGGGTTATGGCGATAGAACTTTGGCTAAGGAACCTACTTATGAAAAAGCGCATTTGGAACGTAACAAGAGCAATATAGAAATTTATAAGAATCATCCGGCTATCATCTTCTGGAGCTTAGGAAATGAAGCCGGTTATGGTCCGAATTTCGAAAAGGCTTATGATATGGTGAAGTCTTTTGATCCTAGTCGTCCTTGTCAATATGAGCAAGCCGGACAGAATGGTAAGACTGATATCTTCTGTCCAATGTACTATGACTATTGGCATTGTGAGAGATATTGCAACAATGACAATCAGCGTCCTTTGATTCAATGTGAATATTCACACACCATGGGTAACTCAGGCGGTGGTTTCAAAGAATATTGGGACATGACACGTAAGTATCCGAAGTATCAAGGAGGTTTTGTATGGGACTTTGTAGATCAAGGATTACGCGTTAAGAACAAACAAGGTAAGACCATCTATGCTTATGGTGGTGATTTCGGACGTTATCCGGCAAGTGACCACAATTTCAACTGTAATGGTATCATCAATCCTGACCGTAATCCGAATCCGCATGCCAATGAGATACGTTACTACTATCAGAATATTTGGGCAACAGCTAAGGATTTGAATGCAGGCGTGGTTGAAGTTTACAATGAGAACTTCTTCAAATGTCTTGATTACGTGGTAATGGAATGGACCTTGATGAACGAGGGCGTTATCGTTGCGAATGGTTGTAACGATTTGAAAGTAGGTCCACAACAAAAGGCAGATGTGAAATTAAACGGTTATACTTTACCTCAGGATGTTAAGGGTGAGTTGGTGCTGAATATTGATTTCAAGTTGAAGAATGCTGCGACAATGTTGCCGGTAGGTTATGTTGTGGCGCATGAACAATTCGTTGTGAAACCATACGAATTCCCAACTGTAGAGGGTATAATGAAAGATGCCGTAACAAAAGAAAATGTAAATGAAACTCTTCCTGTTGTTGAAAAAGAGGATGTGAAAGCATGGTTGAAATTGACAGTTGGTAATGTGGCAGTGACTTTCAACAAGTGGACAGGTTGGATTGATTATTTGGATGTGAATGGTGAGCCGATGTTGGAAGATGGTTATGCTATTACTGCTGATTTCTGGCGTGCACCTACTGATAATGATTATGGAGCAGGCATCCAAAATAAATTGCGTGCATGGAAGTCACCGCGTATGAATATGAAGTCATTCGAAGTGGTTGATATGAATGAAGGCAAACAAGTGGTGGTTAAATATGAAATGCCGTCTGTTGAGGCAGAGTTGGTAATGACTTACACTTTGACCAATAAGGGTGAACTGATTGTTAATGAAGCCATGACTGTGAACAAGGATGCCAAGAACAAACCGGAGTTGATGCGTTATGGAATGCAGGTGGTAATGCCAAAGGCTTTCAATCAACTTTGCTTCTATGGTAAGGGACCGGGTGAGAACTACATCGACCGTAACAACGGTGATCGTTTAGGTGTGTATACTGCTGCAGTGGCAGATCAATATTGGGGTTATGTTCGTCCGCAAGAAAGTGGAAACAAAACTCAGGTTCGTTATTGGAAGATTACCAATGAGTTTGGAAAGGGACTTGAGTTCTATGGTACCGCACCAATGGAGTGTAGCTCATTGAACTTCTTGTCAGAAGATTTAGATGATGGTGCCGACAAGGGTAGACATCAAAGTCACTCTGGTGATTTGACTCCTCGTGATTTCACAGTTGTTAAACTTGCTGCTCGTCAGTTGGGTATGGGCTGTGTAAACAGCTGGGGTGCATGGCCTCGTCCTGAATACCGTATGCCATATCAAGACTACAACTTTACATACGTGATTCGTCCGTTGTAATCGGAATAAATAGCAAATATTTTTCGGGCATTGTCTCTAATGAGATGATGCCCGATTTTTGTATATGTCCTTCACTCCCAGTCAAATTTTTGATCAATGACGACTGCTATGGATGTGAAATGTAAGGGGTTGCTATTGCAATCAAATCTGTGTGTAGAAGCTGCAGCCATAAGGATGTGTGTTACTTTTTCCATGACACATTCTTTTGATGTTTGTTTGGATAACAATATAAAGTAATACCGCCAACTCTGTCTCTACTGACCTTTGATGTTACTGTAGTAAATACAAGGTAAGATTTAAAGACAAAAAAACAGGGCATAACGATTATGCCC
>JAGBUF010000379.1 GCA_017630975.1 Paraprevotella sp.
ATTATCTATGTAAACGGTACTGAGGCTACACGCTACCTGATGCCTGCCGGAGAGGCTACATTTAACACCTATTCCAGCACCTACGCCAATAATAATCCGGATAGCGGTACACTTACTCTTCCTGCCAAACTGTTCAAAAGAGGAACAAACTACATCACTGTTGAAGTACACAACAACAATGGAACATCGAGTGATATATACTGGGATGCTTCTATCAGTCGCACCACACAATCCGGAGGAGAAGTTGTCGTGTCTGAAAAAGAAAGCTACATGCTTCCGGCAAGCGGTACATTGAACCTTGTTGCACGTTACGAACCAATGACCGATGAGGAACGCGAAGAATCCAAGATTTTACCGGTAAGAATCAACGAAATCAGTGCAGCCAACGAAATTTACATCAATGATTTGTGGAAGAAGAACGACTGGATTGAATTATACAATACCACTGAAGAGCCTATTGATGTAGCAGGTATGTACCTCACCGACAACATCATGGTTCCCACCAAGTGGCAAATCACATCGGGCATCAGCGAAGCAAATACCGTTATTGACCCGCACGGCTTCCTCATTGTTTGGTGTGACGACCTTGATCCGGTCAACCAACTTCATGCTTCATTCAAATTGGCAAAAGAGGGTGGAGTAGTGATCCTCAGCTCTGAAGATCAGGCTTGGGCTGACAGCTTATCATATCCGGAACACACCGGTGACAACTCTGTAGGTCTATATCCGGACGGAGGTAGTCAATACTACGTCATGACAAAGACCACACTCGGTCAAAGTAATGTGATGAACAGCTACGCCAAGAACTTTGAAAATGTAATGCCTGACAATGGTGGCGGAGGAAGTATTGGAGAAACCAGTGGTTACAATAATACCAATATGGCTTACTACAATGGAAATATTGTCATCAGAAGCAACTCCGACTACGTATTGCTGAACATCAGCAGCATCTCTGCACAAACATTCATACAAGAACGTATCAGTCTAAACGGCGGAACTGCGACAGTCTCTATTGAATCATTACCACGTGGCATCTACATTGTAACCGCCAAGGATAACAATGGCAATAGCAAGACCATTAAGGTGATGAAGAATTAATCTTAAAATATAACAAACAATCATTCGGGCGCATCGGTAACACATCGATGCGCCCGAAGTGTTTTTATCGGTATTTTGATATATCAGACATCAATCATATAAATGCCATTCAAATGATATTTGAAGAATATTTGAACACCATTTTAATGCACTTTATTCTGCATCCTATTCTTCTTATTTGGTATCCGGTAGAAAGTTGACATGCATCACCATGAACAAACGTCAACAAACGAACTCTTTCAAGACATGATTATTCTATTGAAATGAGGTAATTTATACCATAAGAACATAACGAAAACAGGGTGTTGAAACTCTGTCCAACACCCTGTTTTCGTTCTTATGAAAGTTATCAATTTCCTATACTATATACACCGTTTGAAGCAGTAAAGGCCGCCAGTTGCGTTTCTCCGCTACATGTTGCTGATGGATTATATCCAAAGTAATCCTCACCACCGGACAATTTATCCCATGTTGTTCTACATACTCGATATTGATTACCCGATTGCATATCGGAAGAGACAAACAAGAAGTCCAATGATGAATAATCCACTTGCATGACATAAGTCATCACGGCAGCTCCGTCTGCATCATGCAAACATAATGCTTGTCCGGCTTGCATTGAACCCTTATAAGAATATCCACTTTGCGTACTTGCTGTCGGCATGCTGTCGCCACCTCCTATAGCAATCACTGTTCCGCCTTTAATAGCAAACGCATTGTCGTAGTTGATACCATTACCCTTTCCGCCATCTGGTTTCTCATTCGTGCCGCAAGCAATGACCACACCATCATTGATTTCAACAGAAGGTGCATCAAATCCGTCATTTCCATCACTAAAAGCAACAAATGAACCGCCATTCACCACAATGCGCGAATCCGACTTCACACAATCATCAAAAGCTCTGGCTTTTACTTCTCCATTCTTTATGGTAATCACATTGCCTGCATCAATTGCCTCTGTTCCGGATGTACCACCTAAAGTCTTCACCCATAGCTGCTCACCGTTCATTTCTACGACTCCACCCACAGATACACCTTTTGGGTTAGAATCCAATCCACTCTCATGGATAGCACGTGTACCTGTTGTAACAACCCTCACCTTTGCGTCACCGCTAATGTAGAGTGATTCATCACAATTAATACCTTTACCGGCAGCACCGGTACTCTTTATATTCAGTGTTCCACCGGAAATTGTGACATTACGTGCGGTCTTCACACCTGCGCTTGAACTCAAATCATGGATGGCAGCATCATAAGTAATACCACCTTCGGTCATCATTGTAACAGTTCCTCCAGACATCACAAATCCACCATCAGTAGATATGCCTTTAGAGGCAGCTCCTTTTACGCTTGCATGAATGGCTCCATTCTCAACGTTAACATCCTTTGTAGCTTTCAAAGCATGCGATTTCTCTCCGGTTGTAGTCACTTTCAAATAACCACCTTTCAGCACAACACTTTCGTCACCACTCTGCACACCATCACCGACAGATGTGATTTCCACCTCACCTCCCGTCATTACGATATTACCATTGGCATGTACACCATCTCCCGGCAATTCATCTGTGTCAGAAAGATTGTTATCCTCCGTTACGATGTTCAACTTACACCCTCCACGGAAATAAATCTCACCATTGGTGTCAATGGCATGCTTGTATTGTGACAATACTTTTGTTTGTCCTTGTCCGCAGAAAATCATATCAGCAGAACCCTTCAACGTTGCTTTATTCTCGCTGTTCTCATTCAAACAACCAGTAAGCACGTTTTCTGTACCCTGGAGAGCATATACAAACGCTTTGGATGTCACTTCCGGCAAAATGTAAATAGCAGCTCCATTCGGATTGGTCAAGTCCAAACCGGATAGAGTAATCTTGTAATCAGAAAGACAAGTTGCAAGTTTGAACGAACCATCAGAACAAGTTCCCTTCAAAACAAACTCAACTTTATTGGATGAAAACGAATGAGCTTCAACATGCGTACCTATAGGCATCAACATCACCATCGGGTTAGTGGACTCGTATGCCACCTCACCTTCATTAAAGGTAATCGTTACCACATCCACAAAATTATGGTTCTCCACGTAATACTCGTCGTTAGCAAGGTCTTGCATAGCCGCATAGGTAGCACGCTCTGTTTCGTCAAATGCAACGTCAAAATCAAAAAAGGTCATTTCCGGCATGGGAGCAGGAGGTCCCTCAGGGATTGGATTACCCCAATCCTCCTCAGTACAACTCGGCATCAGAAGGAACGCCCCCAACAAAATGCTTACCAATGATAATATCTTTTTCATGATGATATCCTATTAGAATTTAAATTTATAACCGGCACCGATAACAAATCCATTGGGTTCATCCTCACTCTCAGCCAAAGATTGGTAAAGAGCATAGAAATCAAACACGTGCTTTTTTTTCAATTTATACTCGGTTCCGATAATGCAACGTGTTTTCTCATAATAGAATCCATGATGTAAGTGGTGGGTCAACTCACATGAAACATAAGGAGCAAACTTACACTTCGGAATGTCATATTCCACTTTCAAGCGTGAACGAAGGTTGTTTTTACCCTTTCCCTTAATGATTTCATTGTCTTTTTGCAGGTGACTATCTCCATCAAACTTTTCCGTTTCTTGCTCCGGACGATAAGTATACTGCCAACGCTCACGAAGAGAGAAATCAAAACGACCGATTTTCCATTTTCCAGTAAGAGCCACATTAAAACGGTGGCGCATCAACCAATATTCCGGAATAATATCACCATCCTTTTCACGTTCCAGAGGTTCGTAGGAATACAAGAAAGTATAATCAACTGATGATTGTAACCACTTACACATCTTATAAGTCAATCCGGCAGAACCAGACAAGCGCTCAGCTGTTTGCACGTTGTTACGTGAGCGGAACTCTCCTTCAATATTTGCTTCAAGACTCTTGCTGATTTTTTTCTCAACAGCTACACTTCCCCACAAACCGAAATCATTTTGTTGCGCTTTCAGCATCATAGCAAAAAGGAACAACAACGACAAAGAAAGATATCTTTTTAAATTCTTCATATATAAACGATTTAAAATGTCTATTTATTCATTTGGTTTGGGGAACTTAATCAGAGTATCTACTGTATTCGGACGAATGGTGTGTGGATCGTAGTGTACCTTCAACATCACCACGTCACGCAAGAAATCGATATGTCCCACTTCAATACGTACAATATCCAATCCGGTACGAGCTTTCAAGTCGGCAATCATTTCTTCTCTTTTATCTGGATGTACCAGATCGATACGATCATACAGCACCAATTTACATGCCACATGCCTCATCCATTTGGTACTTTCACACACCACGATACTCAGCACAAATAGCAAGTTTGTTCCTAATAGTTCCAAAAATGTCAGTTGTTCGTGTCCCAAAGCATTGATAACAGAAATGGCAATAATCACAAAAAGATATGTCATTTCACGCACCGGCATGGACTCCGTACGATAACGGATGATACCAAATATGGCAAACAAACCAAGTGCAAAACCTACTTTCAACTTTACACTTCCCAACAGATAAATCATCAAGAAGATACTGATACTGATGAGCATAAAAGTAAAGAAGTAGTCACGACGTTTGCTTTTAGGATAGTACAAACAACGTATAATACCAAACACAAAGGCTGTATTGAGTATAAAATACATCAATAACGACATGAAACCTACACCACTGATTAATGGAGTTTCAACCATAGTTTCTGTAATTTCTTCAAACATAGTTCAATTTAGATTTAAGTGAATAATAATTTTCGATTCATTAATTTTTCTGCCATTCGTAACTTACGCTTAAAACGATTGATCTTTACTTTATCGGATGTCAGCGCCGTACCGATACAATACTTACTAAAACCGCTTGGTTTGACACGCAGTTCTTTCATGATATCCGCAATCTTTGAGTATGATTTTCCGGCACGTTTCAACTCTACAATAGCCAAACGATCCAAACTACAGTCCTTGTCCGTATGTAAGTTATGAAAACTCAAATTTAAATCAATCGTCAGACGTTCTGTCATCCCCTTGTTCACAAGGGTAATTCTATTGAAGGAGTTCTCCAAATGATATGTCAGTTCATCCAATTCATACCAGGCATATTGTTTCAGGAACTCATTACCACCATCAGCAACAAGCGATGCCTTACTCTGTACTTGTATACGTCTTTTCTTGGTACGCCCCTTATTGTTTTTATTTTTCACCTCCAGGAAAGAAATACCACTGATGGCATAAGTACGTACCCTGATTTTCTCGCGGCATTTCTTTCCGCTTTGATGAGCATGATACATGGCATAGTCATGTGTTTCCATGTATGTAGTCCGGTATAAAGGAGTACGTTCACCGCTAATTTCCTGCACCCAATAATGCTCTGTGGCACGTTGAAGAATTTCAGCTAAAACCGGTAACGATACTACATATTTTGTATCAGTACGATTCATGAGTTTCACTTTACCCATTTCTTCCAAAGAAATAGAATCGTATCCGGACAAAAGGGATATTAGATCAAGGTTCATTACATGTTGTATTACAAAGTATTCGCAAATATAGTAATTTAATGATATGAACTATAGTTTTTTATAGAAAATCAATTAAAGAATCCATAAAAAAAGAATTATGGTACACATATTAGGCATTTCTTTTTGTTTTTATTACATTTGCGAGTAAACTTAAACTTTTTACTATTTTATGAAAAGATTTTACCATTTCATCGTTCTTATCATTGTCAGCACCTGTCTATTTGGACAAGGCAGATACAACAGAGTGAGAAACAATGTTCCATTGGATTCTATAGTCCTAAGCGATCCTTGTATTTTGGCTGATAAAGCCACCATGACTTATTACATGACCGGTACAGGCGGAAAGTTATGGAAAAGCAAAGATCTTAAACTTTGGAGCGGTCCATACACTGTTGCCGAAACCGACCCTAAGTCATGGATGGGACCTCGCCCCATGATATGGGCTGCCGAACTTCATCAGTATCAAGACAAATATTATTATTTCGCTACGTTTACCAACAGAGACGTAAAAATCGGTACATATAGAGGTAATGAAATAGAACGTCGAGCATGTCACGTATTGGTCAGCGATAAAGCAGAAGGTCCTTATCGCCCCATGAAGGACAAGACTTATCTGCCCGCTGAAAAGCCTACTTTGGATGGAACTTTATGGGTAGACACAGATGGAAAGCCCTATATGGTGTACTGTTATGAATGGTTGCAAAATTGGGATGGAACCATTGAAAAAATTGAATTGAAACACGACCTCAGCGGTAGTGTAGGAGAGGGGAAATTACTCTTCCGCGCCAGCGAATCACCATGGAGCAGAGAAAAAGTGGAGTGTAAGTTTGGACCTAACAGAGTAACCGATGGTCCATATCTGTTCCGCACACAAACCGGACGATTAGGAATGATTTGGACCAGTTGGATTCATGATGTATACACACAAGGAGTAGTATACTCAGAGAGCGGAACTTTAGATGGTCCATGGATTCAAGAAAAAGATCCTATCACACCACCCAATTTCGGTCATGGCATGTTGTTCCGCACTTTCGAGGGCAAACTATTAATGTCTGTTCACAGTCACAAAGATATCAATGGACGCTATCACCGTGTACCACATTTGTTTGTAGTGGATGACTCCGGAGATAAAATCAAAATAGGGGAGGAATATCGACCTTAATCACGTTTCCCTTTCACAATCCTCTTGATACTATCTAATTTATTGAGAGCTTCAACAGGCGTAAGGTTGTTAATATCAAGATTTAGGATTTCATCACGTATCTGGCACAATACAGGGTCATCCAACTGAAAGAAACTCAGTTGGACACCTGTATCCGGTGCCATGATTTTCTTCACATTTGTACCCTTTTTTACTACATCCTTACTGTTGGCTGACTCCAAATCCTTCAATATTGTGTTAGCTCTGTTCACGATACTCTTCGGCATACCTGCCAACTTAGCAACATGAATACCAAAAGAGTGTTCACTGCCACCACGCTCCAACTTACGCAAGAAAATGACTTTCTGATCTACCTCTCGCACCGATACATTGTAATTTTTGATACGAGGATAGAGTTTTTCCATCTCATTCAACTCATGGTAGTGAGTAGCAAACAGAGTTCTTGCCCGACCTTTGCTATTCTCATGAATATGTTCTACTATGGCCCATGCAATACTGATACCATCATAAGTAGACGTACCACGACCCAACTCATCAAAAAGAATCAGGCTTCGAGGGGATATATTGTTCAATATATTGGCGGCTTCATTCATTTCCACCATAAAAGTACTCTCACCCATAGAGATGTTGTCGCTTGCTCCCACACGTGTGAATATTTTATCCACCAGACCGACACTTGCCGATTCTGCAGGTACAAAACAACCTATTTGTGCCATCAATGTTATCAAAGCCGTTTGGCGCAATAAAGCTGATTTTCCCGCCATATTGGGACCGGTAATGATAATAATCTGTTGCTTCTCGGCATCCAAATAGACATCATTCGCAATATAACGCTCACCGATGGGCAATTCCTTCTCAATGACAGGATGACGCCCCTGACGAATATCCAGCACATCGTTGTCTTCGATTACCGGACGGATATAATTGTTTTCTTGTGCCACCTGAGCAAAAGAAAGCAAACAGTCCAATCGTGCCAATAAATTAGCATTGGTCTGTATAGCAGATGTATATTCAGCCAACGCCAATACCAAATCATTGAAGAGTTTTGTTTCAAGCATAAGAATCTTGTCTTCCGCTCCCATGATTTTCTCTTCATATTCTTTGAGCTCCTGCGTAATATAACGTTCTGCATTCACTAATGTCTGCTTACGAATCCATTCTGCCGGCACTTTATCCTTATGTGTATTACGCACTTCAAGATAATAACCGAATACATTGTTATAAGCTATTTTCAGACTCGGGATGCCGGTTTGTTCTGTTTCTCGCTGTTGCAATTTCAACAAATAGTCTTTCCCTTCATAAGCTATACTACGCAGTTCATCCAACTCAGCATTGACACCTGAAGCTATCACACCACCCTTATTTACCATCAAGGGCGGATCGTTCTGTATTTCACGAGCTATACGATCACGTATTTCCACACAAAGATTCAATTGCTCGCCTATTTTTTGTAGTGTCTCATCAGCAGCTTGTTCACATGCCTTCTTGATGGGTTCAATGGCTTGCAACGCAATCTTCAACTGCACGACATCACGAGGCGAAACCCTGCCTACAGATACTTTGGAAATGATGCGTTCCAAATCACCCATCAACCGTAAACGGTCAGCCACCAAGTCTTTAAATATCGGTTCGCGGAAAAAATAATCCACTACATCCAATCGTCCGTTAATATGCTTTACATCCTTCAATGGGAACAACACCCATCTGCGCATCAAACGAGCACCCATTGGAGTAATGGTATGATCTATGACACCCAACAGAGAGTTCCCACCTTCTACCATTGATGACAACAACTCCAAATTCCGTACCGTGAACTTATCCAAACGCACATATCTTTCTTCTTCTATACGCGATATAGAACTGATATGTCCCAAACGGCTATGTTGTGTCATTTCAAGATACTGCAATATTACACCACCGGCTATGACACCACACTTCAAATGGTCGATGCCAAAACCCTTTAGGTTTTTTACCTCAAAATGTCTCAACATTTTCTCTGTGGCAGATCGCTCGGAGAAAGCCCAGTCATCCATCTCAAAAGTAAAATATCGCGATCCGAAATTACCTTCAAACATTCCACGTTTGCCTCGCTCAAACAAAACCTCTTTGGGAGAAAAATTACCCAAAAGCTTGTCTATATATGAAAAATCGCCCTCGGATGTCAAAAACTCACCGGTACTGATGTCCAAAAATGCCACACCACATACATTCTTGGAAAAATGCACGGCAGCCAAGAAATTGTTTTCTTTACAAGTCAGTACATTGTCGTTCATGGACACACCGGGAGTCACCAATTC
>JAGBUF010000380.1 GCA_017630975.1 Paraprevotella sp.
ATTTGCTTTTCTTCACGAGCGGCACGAGCAGCTCTTCTTGCTTCTTTTTTCTTACTCATAGTTGTATTATGAATTAATTATTGGTTTCTGAAAATTCCATGAGGTAAGCCTTGATAAATCCATCCAACTTACCATCCATCACACCATTTACATCAGAAGTCTGATAGTTGGTTCGATGATCCTTCACGCGACGATCATCAAATACATAACTACGGATCTGACTACCCCATTCAATTTTTTTCTTTCCGGCTTCTATCTCAGCTTGCTTAGCCTTCTTCTTCTGCAAGGCTCTATCATAGAGTTGGGACTTCAACAAGCGCATGGCATTTTCTCTGTTCTCCAACTGCTTTCTACTTTCTGTATTCTCAATGAGGATTTCTTCTTCTTCCCCGGTATCCGGGTCCTTATATTGATAACGTAAACGTACACCCGTCTCAACTTTGTTTACATTCTGTCCTCCTGCACCACCGGAACGGAACAAGTCCCATGAAATCTTTGAAGGATCGACATACACCTCTATAGAATCATCCACCAAAGGAGTGACAAACACCGATGCAAAGGATGTCATACGCTTGCCTTGCGCGTTATACGGAGAAACGCGCACCAAACGATGCACTCCGTTTTCCGACTTCAGATAACCATAAGCAAATTCCCCTTCTATCTGCATCGTTACAGTCTTGATACCAGCCTCATCGCCATCCTGATAGTTACTAATGGTACAACGATACCCATTTGACTCTGCCCATCGCATATACATACGCATCAACATTGATGCCCAGTCCTGACTCTCTGTTCCACCCGCACCGGAATTGATTTTCAAGACTGCATCCATCGGATCCTCTTCCTGACGCAACATGTTACGAAGTTCCAAATCCTCGACAGCAGCCAATGTCTTTACATATTGTGCATCCACTTCGTCCTCTGTCACCATTTCTTCCTTATAGAAATCAACAGCCAATTCCAACTCATCGCACATGCTTTTGACGTCCTTGTACCCATCTAACCATTTCTGCAATCCTTTTACCTTTTTCATCTGCTCTTCGGCAGCTTTTGCATCATCCCAAAAGCCGGGTGCCTGCGTGCGCAATTGCTCCTCCTCCACTTGAATCTTTTTGTTCTCTATATCCAAATAACGATAGAGTGCTTCTGTCCTGTTCTTAATGTCTTTGAGTTGTTCTGCTGTTATCATATCTATTGATTCTTTCCGGAACAAAGATAGTGAAAGGTGAGCGGAGAAACAAAATAAGTTTACTTAATTTTATTATCCCGAACCGCGTCCTATCTTATACAAAGATAGTTGACAAAGTCCCATCCCAAGGGATTTACCCACGTCCCTTGCCTAAAAAGTAATGGCGACAAAAACTAAGTCCTGTCGCCATCGTACCATATCAAAAGAAATACTTCTTATTCTGCGTACATCGCCTCAATCTCAACCGAATAATTTTGGTTAACTGCCGGTCGTTTGATTTTCAGCGTATTGGTCAGTTCACCTCGTTCCATACTGAATGGCTCAGGCAACAATGTAATTCGTTTCACTTGTTCGTAATGTGCGAATTCCTGTTGCAGTGTATCTATTCTAAACTGAACCATCTTGATCATATCCGGATGTTTACACAGATCCGCCATATCCTTATATTCAATCTTATATTTTGTTGCAAATTCCTTCAGCAACTCATAGTTAGGTACAATCAAAGCCGAAACAAACTTACGCTCATTTGCAATGATTACTACCTGATCGATAAAACGATCTACCACCAACTTTGACTCAATCATCTGAGGAGCGATATACTTACCATTGGAAGTCTTGAACAAATCTTTAATGCGCTCTGTCAAGAACAATTCACCATTCTTGATATATCCTGCATCACCGGTATGGAACCATCCCTCCTCGTCTATCGTCTCGCGAGTAATATCTTCCTTTCGGTAATAACCCGGTGTAATCGCAGTACCTCTCAACAACACCTCATCATTCTCACCTATCTTCACCTCCACACCGGGAATCACACGACCTACTGAACCTATCGTTGCCGGTTTGTCCTTCCAGTCACAAGAAACAGTGGCAGTAGACTCTGTCAATCCATAACCGGCGCACATATTGATACCTACCGCATGGATGAATTCCTCTATGGCAGGTGGTATGGCAGCTCCCGCTGTAGGGAAGAAATTACCATTTTCCAATCCCAACGTTTTCTTCAACAATGCGATAATTGTCTTTTCAAAGAAAGCATCGCGCTAACGCTGTCCCACTGGATGTATCAAACCTCGCATTTTAGAATCTACCTTTTGTTCCTTACCTACCTTAATCGCCTCTAACATCA